>NZ_CAWPKW010000329.1:0-32067 GCF_963888615.1 Brasilonema octagenarum UFV-OR1
ATTCTCTAGGAGAGTCGGCTCTCCGTTCTAAACGACCTTTCAAGTCGCGCTTATGTCCCGCACCTGTGTGTTAGATCCGAGCGTACCGTAGGGTAGGCAGCCAGCGAGTCACCATATTGGCACTTTTTTGGGACTTGAAAAGTTTCTCAAGCGAAAAGCGTTCTTCATGGGTGAGGGACGCTTTGCCATCAACACCTGCCGTCCTTTTACCAGCGTAATCGCAGAGTTACTTGACGTATCGCCAGCATTCTTGCAGCTTTGGATTTCAGTATCAGTTTCTGGAGTGACCGCGCTTTCCGCATGTCGTCAACTTGAACTGCTTTATACAACCTTCTTTGTAGGCGGAATAGACTCTGGCGGAATTTCTTCCAGGGTAAGTCTTTCCAAGATTCACTAGTGATGTCACTGTGCCTAATCATGCTCTGCTCCGAATAATTGTATTCTGAACACCTCAGCCCAATTACGGGCTGTCCTACCCATATCAAAGGATTTCGGTATCTCGTCTGACGAGGTCTAACACGTAAGAAATGGAGCCAGCCTTATTAAAACGAGTACCCTACTACGCCGACAGATCAACCGAACAAAGGCTGGCTCCATTTCTAGGGGACAAATGCGTGACCTACTTGGGTTTTCGACCTTATCCCAAGACCTTTGATGCGTTTTTATTCGTTCCCCGGATGAGATTATTTTGTACCTTTAGGTGGAACCAATTCAACCGCTAGAACCCCTTACTCTTGCCGTTCACTCAGAAATTGTCGGCGGGGTTTCAGCTCTAGCGAAGTCAGGGGTTTGTGTTATGCCCTGCTTGAAGATAGGTCGCTTTTTTAGGTTCTGTTTCATCTTGTACACTTCCCATTAGCGCCAGTGTCAGCCCATAACGACCGTCTGATTGCGCCCTGTTCCCAGCTTCAGCCTCCGAAATTCCGAGTTCGGTCACTGTGGGCAGATAGGGAGTCACCTCTGAGTTTGAGGGGAAGGGCTTTCACCTCCATCCTTTCCGAAGTTCAACCCTTGAAGGGTTGGATTGCCTATGTACGGACTGGTTACCGCGATTCAGCAATCAACGAATCGCACTCCTGACTCTTCTTGGTTGTCCTGGCATGAGGGGGTTGCTTTCATACAGCCGTGGCTGTGTACTTCAACCAGTGCTTGGCTGTATTTGAAGTTTCCAGTTTCTAATGATCGCACATGGGTTGAAGATGCTTCTTGCAGTGGAGTATGATACCACCAGATGTTATTCTCAACCCCCAGGTAAAAGAGGATTTCTTGATGAGGATTAACTTGTGCAGCATTGATAATGTCTGCAATGATGCTTGCTGGGACTTTCGGTACATTTAATTTGAAATAGGGTTGTATTTGTGTCAATCCTGGTATCTGGGTATGAGCGATTTGTAGGCAGATTTCTAGTTCTGGGCGGTGCGCTCGCGCATAGACTCCATCAGCTGCAAGCCAGTATTCCTGAAGCTTTTGGCTATAGGGAGGAAGGTTGTGACTGATGGCATAGTTATAACTGATGAAGGGGTTATTCATGTTAAAATATATATCTGGGTATATCATTTGGAGTTTTGACTCTTTGATAGTTGCTAGTTAGTAATTCTTTTGCTGGGAAGGATTTTGTACCTTGCAGGCTAATTAGTAGGTTGCAGACATTGTGGAGGTGTGATTTGCACTTGTTCTGACTGAAGTCTTCGTTAAAAGAGCTTCTCCAGAACAATTCCCAGGCTTTATTGATTGAGTTTGGATTGCAAGCAGGTGGAGTATTTCTGCCGAAGCAAATTCTATTTGAGTCATCCCAAATATTTGGTAAGGGTGCCTTGTATAATTGACAATCCTGCTTGAAGGTTTTTCCTTTAATTGCCCACAGGTAGTAGCTGCTATTGCAGCCAGCGAATAGAAATGCTGGCATAGGAATAGTTATCGTTTTGTTTTCTTCTGAGGTTTGTATTGAGACTGAATATTTTTTGGGCGGGTAAAATTGAATAACACCCTCTCCAAAAGGTGTTTTTTCCCACCACAGGGTATTGGGAGATAGCCATCCAGAACTTACAGTTTTAGTTGTAAATGCCTTTTCTACTGCTTCTGGTGATAGAAACTTGTACTGTGTTTTTTTACCCTCTTTTTCTACTAGTACAAACTGTCCTCTGAGAATGATTAAATGCCCTAAAATTTCCTGTGTTGGAATGTTTGATAATATGAGTTGGGCATTGACTTCTGTATTCATGTGGCGGCTTGATTCCAGATTCTGACGAGTTTTTTTCTATTAGTTACTGATGCTTCTATCCAGTCTGTTAACTCTTGAAAGTGCTCTAGCATCATAGTAGCTTCTTGCCATTGCTCTGCTAGTAAAATAATATTTTCTTCACTCCATTCCCACCAATAACCGGTTTCATAGGTTGTATCTAACCAAATATTTCCTGTTGAATGAGCGAGAACCATGAGGCTAGTTACTAAATATTTGATAGGTGATTTGAACTTTTTACATATTTTTACAAGTTTTTGAAAGTTTATATCTTCGTCATTTGTTAGGTAGTCAGGTTCAAACCCAAATTCTTCTTGCCAATATTTCAAATTGTATCCATTGCCCATAAGGGAAAGTAAAAATTTTTCGCTCATCTCTAAATCTTCAAAATTCTCATTCCACCATTCAATTTTTTGTGGTAATATAACGATATTTTCATATTCTTCGTATGCTTCTATTTCATCAATAAATTCAACGGGGAACAAGTCGGAATTTACTAGCTGAATAAATTCAATTTCCCTGTCTGAATATATGCAATTAGGATGTGTTTTTGTATTTAAGGGTGTTGTTGATTCACTCCACTGTTCTGGAAATAGTTTTTGATATAAGCCGAGTAAACGTGCTTTTTGAGATAGGTTTTCCAGATAGATGATTGTTTCTTTGCAGGTGATGGGTATTTTAAATAGTTCTAGTGATATCATGATTTTGAGATATGCCGCTATATAGTAGCGGCATTACTTGATTACAGTACGGGATAATTGCTGGGTACAGAGGGTTGTTGCCTGAGAGAGCTAAAAACTTTGTCGATGTATGTTTCCCAGCTTTCCCCTATTTTGATTGTTTTGTTTATGTTTCCCTGCAGATCAATCAAAACTTCCAGTGTTAGTTGATTTTTTCTTTCTAGAAGTTTCAAATCCCAGGCTAACTCAAATGCTGGGTTAATTTGTTCGGGTGCTAACTTGAGTTCGGTGATGCAATTGCCCTTCGTTCCAGCGCGCTTAATTAGCCTTATTTCGGTTGTATCTCCTAAGATCTGTCTAGTAATTTCGGCATTGGCGTACTCTGGGAAATAGGTAGTGATTGCTAATTTTAGCTTTTCGTCACTGATTGCTGTTTCCTCTGGGATAGGTACTTGCTGCCCTTCAATAATGGCGATGTAATTCATAATTATTTAGAAAAGTGAAAGTTGTTTTTTGTTAGATTCGGCTTTTTGATAATCTTTGGGTAATTCTCGCTGTTGTACTTGTCTTGTTTGAGTGGAATTACTGGTAGTATTTATTGCCTTTTCAGCAGTTTCTATGATTTTGGGTAGTATTTCTTCCAACTCTCGGATGCAGTCTTTGATGGCTGGTTGTGAAGTTATTTCCTGATAGTCGATAGTTTTGATGATGGGTGGTGCGTTTCTGATACCAATTGATAGGATGGCTTGTCCTTCTTCTGGATGAATTTGGATAGTTATTATATAAGTTTTGGTTTTTGGGGGGTTGTTACTATCGTCTTGCTCAGAAATTTCATCATCTTCTTCTAAATTATTATTGTTATTAGGATTAAAATCACTACTGTAACTAGCTTCGGAGTTAGTTACACTTTCTTGGTTTTGATTGTTCATGAAAGGTTGGCAAATTTTACGAGGGTACGAATGGTAATGCCCGTTCTGCGGAAAGACTGCCATTTGTAGGCACACTCTCCTGGTTTGTATTTGGGTGACAGCTGACTCCATCTGTCCCAGGCATCAAGTAAGATAGGACTGACTGACTTGAGTGCCATTCCAACTTGAATCCAGGTTGTGTAGTCCGAAGCAAACCGGGGATGGATAACTTCTAAGAATGTGAGTGCAGTTTGGATATTGGTTTTGATGTTCGGGTATAAGTTGATGTACCTGTCTACCTTATCTCTGCGGTTGTATTTTTCTTGTGGAAAGCTGGTTAACCTTGCTTTCTCCTGCTTTAATAACATTTGGGCTATTACCCAATCTGGTGCGATCGCAACTTGCTTTTCTTGAGGACTGCAACCGGAAACCCACTGGTAGTATCTCCCTTCTGGGTGATAGGAAGGAGGTAGAACTGAGGCATGATTTTTGCCTCTGAACTCTAGGTTTGAGATTTTGCTGGAAGTGATTGATGAGTTTCCAGGAATTAGGTAGAGAAGCTGGCGCTTATATTCGCCTCCAGAAGTAAAGGCGACTGTCGGCGGGAGGTAAGTAAGTGCGCCTTCGTATAACTTTTGGGGAGAAATTTTCTCCATCTCATCCTCTTCGAGTTTTTTGTTGAGGATCAGGATTTGACCCCAAGCGCGTGGTCCGTCGCAGTCAATAGCAACGATGTGCCCTTGGGGGTGATAGTTACCGCAAACAATAGCAACACCAGTCGCGTGTATATACCTTTTCCCCGACCAAATTTTGCATCTAGTACGAATGAGTTCGGCTTGTAACTGTTTGGGGGAATAAGTTTTATGTTGCCATTGTTTTCCTCCCAGAGGGCGTTTGCCGAAGGTGGGTATAATTCGCCATATATCGGGTAGTGTTTCCAGGGACGAGATGATTTTACGTGCCTGGGTGTGCATGATTTTGTTTGATTCTTAATAGTTAACTTTGGTAGTTCAATGCATAAGCTTTTTTTAGTGATTAACATTATGATGTTAGGGCCGGCAGTTGTAACTACCTACCCTATGTTTTAAGCTAATCGTCGATTAAGAGCATTTTCCACTTGATAAGTACCAAGGGTGCAGTTTGTATTGAGGGGGAATGTGGGGAATTCGGGGTAGTTATTCATGTTTTTTGTTACCCTGCACAGTACCATTACTCCCTCCCTCCCCTTTTTCTCTTGATTGTGATAATAGCTGATGACCTCAAACTCATTATTACCTGCTTCAAACTTGCTTCCTGCGTGCTGAGAGATAGCTTTTTTCCAATTAGGTTGCCAGACCATGAGAGTATTTATTGCCATTGACCTAACAACTGGATCATCAAGCTTAGTAAGTATATCTGGCAAGTAGTTACACTCTTGGGTGATAACTTCTCGCGCATAATTTACCAGCCAATACTCGGCTTCCTTGAGGAGGGTTTTTGATTCCGTATCCTGACATACTTCGTGATGACATTTAGACATTAAATATGCTCTTTGCTCAAAAACCATTCCATTGGTTCGCATTTTTAAATCTGATGGATAATCAATCATTAAATCAGCTAGTTCATTGCTGATAGCAGGTAAAGGATATGGAATATTTTCTTTCTTTAGATTAGGGCATATTTTCACTTGATACCCTAAACTGACTGCATGATTAACGATTAGATAAATATCTGATGCAGGGATATAATCACCCAACTTATAATTTGTATCTAAAAGTAAATATGTCGGCGCATGAACAATTTGGAATTTTTGAGGTGATTGCTCGCAGTCAGGAACTAATTCTACGTACATAACACTAACCAAAATACTTTTGATTTTGGTCAACGTTAGTTACTAGTAGTGGTTTAATTTATGTTAGTCAGTATTACATTTATTATCTATAGTCCTGCCCTATTAATAGGGCAAGACTATTTTTTAGAGGGTTTGTACTTCTTCCTGGATGAAATCTTGAAGTATAGATAATCCAACTTGTTTGGAAATGGCTGTATTGTCATCTGGGCATCTGTAGATAACAGTACAATTGGAACATCCATGCTTGCATGGGCAATGTTCCACTAGGAATCTTGCCCTGGATACGACTTTTTCCAAATATTGAAACAGCGTATCGCACATTCCGGTTCCTCCTTCAACTGTATCAAAGAAGTAGCCGAATGAATTAGATTGAGTTGGTTCTTGATGGAGTATAAAGTCGATATCTTTACTGCTGGCTCCATGTTCGACTAGTGGTAATGCTAGCATAAGTTGATGTGCTAGACTGTGGATGCAAATGTCGGTTTCGTTGTATTCAAATAACTCTCTTTCCTCCCTGGAGACGTACTTCTGATTCTTGATTTCTGACCTAATTTTTTCTACTTTTGATTTGAAAAAACTTCTTGCTTGTCGGTCGATTGTAACTTGCAGACAACTGGTAGAATAACTAATAGTAAAAGATTCCTTATATGAGACTTCTTCTACTAGCTGGATTATGTCTCTTTCTGTGAGTTGACTGTTGCATATGAGACAGTTTTGTAACTTGCTTGCTAGAGATTGATTGTGGTTTCTACAATCTTGATTTGGACAAGTCCATCTTGACTCCCGATTGTATATTTTGTATCCGGTAATCGACTCAGATATTTTACATATTTTAGGTGTGAGTTCTATCACTCCCCTTGGTAGTTTGATTGACTTTGCTTTGCTAGTAGTTTTAACCTCCTCAAATTTAATGACTCCTTGAGGGCGCGTAAATAGGTTTGTTTGTCCAATAGGCTTGAGAAAAGCTTGTCCCTCTTTGATTTTTAACTCTGATGATTTATACCAAACAGGGTTGCCATCAAAATCTTGGGCTGTATAAATTGCATCAGGGTATACCTCTCTTAAGGCAGTGTTGATTGCACTTTGTTCAAATTCCTCTCCGTTTGAGGTATTTATGTAGTTGATATTGTTGTTTCTGCTCCCCCTAATTTTGATATCGCCGTGTATGTAACCTAGATGACGGGCGCACGCTAGCTTACCGTTGAAGCTGTATACAAGCTTATTTTCATTAATGAGTTGGTTTGCGATCGCAAGTCCTGACTGCCCGAAATGCGTGATAATTTGATTGATTGTCGGGCGTGATTCCTTACAGCAGGCTAAGATATGCCACGTGAGTAGATTTTCAAAATTCGGATTAAAATTGATGACCTCCGGCGGATCGGTTAGCAGTCGGTTGGGATGTTTCGAGTAGTACGAGTCCAAGATTGATTGTCTGGAGGGGATAAATACCACCAGTCCTTCTTCTTTTCTGCCAGCACGACCTGCCCTTTGGCGGAAGGATAAGATACTGCCAGGATACCCGCAAATGAGAACAGCATCTATACATCCCAGGTCTAAACCAGCTTCGAGAGCAGACGTTGAGACAATGAATTTCACTTCTCCGGATTTGATATCTGCAATTATTTTTCTCCTTTGGTTGTTTTTCAAGTTGGCGTAAAATGCAGAAATAGTATTTTGAGACAACCCATTTTCGCTTAATATTTTGCGGATAGTTTGGGTTAGGGTTTTGACCATTTCCCGACTGTCGCAAAAGCAGATTCCTACTACATCTTTACTGACGAGTAAAGCTGCTATTTGAGCAGTTGTGTACAGGATACTGTTCTGGGGTTTAAGACTGATAAAGGTGGTTTCAGCTTTTCTTGCACCATTTTGGTTAATTACCGTAATATTTTCTCTACGATTGGAAATCTTTTGGGCTATCTCTTGACTGTTGTTGATGGTAGCTGAGGCGTAAATATACTTTAGTTTAGATAAATTCCCTCCAGCTGTTTCTATCATTAGTTGGGTGCGACGGTTGAGTAGAGCAAAGTTTGCACCGAAGATTCCGCTGTAGAAGTGAGCTTCATCTACTACGATTATGGAAATTTTGCGTAGTGTTTCAATGAAGTTGTAGTTATCAAATTGGTAGTTGGTAAGTTCATGATTCCAAACATCGGGTGTGACACAAAGAATCGAAGGTTTATGTGTATAGAGTTTTTTACGTTCTTGAGCTGGAGTATCGCCATTAATATTGAGAATTGCAGGGCGAATAGACTCTGGTAGAAGGTTGATGAACTCCTTTATTTTCTCCTCTTGGTCAAATGCTAGGGCTTTAAGGTTGAAGAAAATGATGCATGAATTGCCTTTGAGACATTCGTGAATAACGGGAAGTAGGAATGATATTGATTTCCCACTACTTGTTGGAGTTTCGAGAATTATATCTGATGATTGATTGTATGCTGACCATGCTTGAATTTGGTGGAAGTATAATTGATTTATTCCTAATTGGATGAGTGCATTATTGACTGCTGAATGAATGTTTTCTGGTATCGGTTGACTCTTTGCTGCTTGTTCGGGAATCACATCGCAGTAGGCAAGTTTATTTCTACCCTCTAGTTCGGTTGCTATTTCTTGATATATTAAATTTTTTAGAGATGGCGCATCTTCAACTGTAGTAAGATTTCCTTGCTCTATCTCTTCTTCCCAATTGAAGATAATTTGGCTGATATTTCCTTTTCTGAAATAAAGGTTGTTACCGATGATTGTGCTAATTTGAATTATTCCGTGCTGCTTGGAATAGATGCTACGGCTTGGTTGTAACCACTCTGGTCGGTTTTTCATCAAAAATTACCTACTTGTTGTTTATAACAAGTAAGCGTTAGTGATAGTGGTGGTTTGACTTTTACCGTTTGGAGATATTCCTTCTTTGGGAAGTATTATTTGGGAAAAATCTGATTCTAATCCATTTGGTTGGTCGTGGATTCCAGAATGACTCCCTACCCCGAAATTTTGAGGGGGTACGATACATATACTATGATTTTAACTCCTCGTATTTTCAAGGCAAATAGAGTTGACTTTTTTTTATTTTTTATAATTATGAGTGATTTTTAAGAAAATATAAGATGAACTTGACGATTGAAATGTATAGGTTAATCTGGATTGTGTGTGGATATTTACTTATGAAATTTCAGCAGAATTCTCAAGTTAATCTGGTAATTGAGCGGGCGAAACAAGAGAAATTTAATGATAACGAAATTGCCCTGTACAATGATTTTTTTGCTGAAGGGGGGATAAAAAATCCTGCCAAGATGACGGAGCAAGATGCCACTAACTTTGTTAAATTTCTAGACAGTTGTGATGCGTCGAACGAATTTGTGGTAATGGCTTTGACTAGGTTGGCGCAGATTGCTCCGGCAGATGTGATAGCACGAGTACTGGAGAGTGATGCTGATGGTGATGGCTTGACCCTTGCTGAAGAGCTAAAACTTGGAACCAAAGCTACTCAATATGACACACCTGCTCAGATAGCTGTCGCGCGGCAAAGGCAATTTCAGGCTTTTCCATCCAGAAATTCTGAATTTGAACTTTAATGAGTTCTTGCAGGATCGGTTTCCTCACCGGTAAGTACCGTCGCGGTCAACCAGAACCAGAAGGGACACGGCGGGCGACGCTTGGTGATATTGGAACGGTTAGCGACGTGGAGAAAGCATACCTAAAATAACGCGGGAGGCAGATAGCCCCGAAGTACCTCGGTCAATTCATTTAATTTCTTGACCGAGGTACGTCATTTATGTCGGGGTGGAATGCCGGCACGGGCGAATTTATTCGCCGTCAATATCGCTTTCTCTTGCCCAACCCTCAACAAGTTCACTTATGCTTGTTCCTTTAACTGCTGCCATTTTTTGCAATTTACTCCATGCTGTAGGCGTGAGGTGAATTCTGTGAGATTCTTTAAGCTCAGAGTGAAGTGCTGGTTGATTTCTTGTCCTCTTTATTCCTTTCCCTGTTGACATATTCAGAACTGGTACGGTATTCTAAGTAGAGGATAGCACAAAGCAAGGAGGTGATTAAATATGCCCCGGAGTACCAAACCATCATTCGTTTTAAAACAGATAGCTGAATCGAGCAAAAAGTCAACCGAGGATGTGGCGTGAATCCCCGTCGCTGTCTTCGCGGGGAGGGTTCAAGATATTGTAGAAGTTTTGGATGAAATAGCTCGTAACCGTGGAGTCACCGTTGCTCAGGTGGCGCTCAATTGGCTTTTGCGTCAACCTGGTATTACATCGGTCATTATTGGAGCCCGCCCTGGAGCAGCAACTCAAAGATAATCTCTGTGCAGCAAATTGGGAGTTGACACCGGACGAATTGAAACGACTCCGTTCAGTCAGCGCTACACCACCGATCTATCCGTATTGGCATCAGCAGAAGTACGGTGATGAGCGTATTCCACAATCTCTGCAATAGAGCATCATCAATCGCTAAGACGTATACTTATGTGATGAGAGCGCAACGTGCGGACAGTGTCTTTCAATCCGTTTCGTTCTAGTGCTGACAACACCTCCTCAAGTGTCTTTGTCGGATTTTTGAGCGCTTGTTGCTGTCGGAGTACCGTACGATACACCGCATCCAGAGATACTTCAATGCAGCGCATGACAAACGCATGACTGATGCACAGCCTCGATCCGATAGGGGGCTAACGTCTCTTGAGGAAAATCTTTTAAATTGAAGGTAATGATGGTGTCACACTGACCGACAATTGCGGCTGCAAGGATATGGCGATCGTCAGCATCTGGCAGTGACAGTGTAGGAATAATGGTTTCGTACCCTTCTACAAGTGCATCCTCGACATGCAGATCCATTAAGGTGCGCGTGCGTTCCAAGTATGCAAGTGAGAGGTCAGGCCGATTTGCACAGACGTTGCGTATCCATTCATCGTGTATCATTGCCGACCAGCGAGGTTTGTAACTACCAGTGGTGGCAAGACGCATAAGGAAGTCGCGTAAAGGAGCAGGATACAAGACACATGCATCAAGGAGGGCAACGGCAACAGACATCCATCAATATCCCATGTCGAGTTCCTGTGCCTGTTTTGTCAACTCGTCGAGCGCTTGATGGCGAGCTGCTTCGTTCTGTTGCTTATACTGTAAAACATCAGAGGCGAGTACGCGCCGATAGACTCCGACTTTACGAGAAGGGATTGTTCCAGAGTCGAGTAGTTTGACTAAATAGGGACGTGAGACGTTGAGTATGTCTGCAGCTTCCTGTGTCGAGAGTTCTGCCTGTAAAGGTAGGATGGTGACCGGATGTCCTTTGCTGATCGTCTTTAGGACTTCGGTTACAAGCCGAAACATGTCGCCTGAAAGAGTGATTTCCGCGTTCGCAAGAGGCGGTTCGATGATTGCGAGTGTTATCTTGTCGGGTGGATTGTCAAGAAATTGTCCCAGAGAATACAACGCCGCTTCAGCCATGGTAGCGACTTCGGGAGTAGGAATGAGAGGATCAGATGGGCGAAGCGTAGCCATAGGTTTTGTCTTTTAGGATTGCCATCTTGCTTAAGTATACAACGTACAAAGAAACAGGCGCAATGGCAGAAACAGGCGAATCTCGTGAAATAGACGAATCATGATCTAACAATGTTAATGACGCGCTACTGATAGGTCTTCTTGATCGACGAGTGTCAAATATTAATAATTATATTTAATACATCATCTTTAGAGATGTTAAATTTGCGAGCAATGTTGTTTATATTGGCCTCCCCGTTCATGTGTTCCAGTAGTATCAGGCGAATAGTTGATTCAGATATCTTTACCTTTTTGTCTTGACCTGTACTGGTGTAAAAGCTTTTGATAAATTTGTTGATTTCTGCTCGTTCGAGTTCTTGCCAATATTTTTTGCGGTTGCTCCAAAAACAATTGCCAGGTGCATAATTCCCAGTGGGATCGATACGGGCGATAATTGTATTATTGGGAGCGGTTCCTATATCTAAAAAGAATTGGTTAAAATTATCTTTCCAATCTGGATGTACTTCGATTCCACAACCGCCATGTTTTTTATAAAAGGGGTGTTTCTTGTTATAACAAACTTGTTTAATATAGTTCCATGAGTGGTATTCTCTTGGGTTTTCGCTTGTGATTTTGATTGGCTTCTTTCTTCCACAGCCACAGCTTAGGGTATTACCAGCAATTAAGCTATGCTTATAGACATATTTCTCAATTCCGCAGCTACAAAGTACTAGAACTTTTACAAATCTACCTGCTTGTTGTATTTCTTGGTTATCAATTACTGTTAACTTGCCAAAGGTTTCTCCTATTTCTAAAAGATTTCCTTTTTTAATGCATCCACAGCTTTTTGTTTTGCCGTTGAGAAGATTAAACTTAAATACTTCTCTTCTTGTTCCACATGCTGTGCACTGGCATAGTATTTCTGTCCCTTTATTTTCAATGACTTGCCAATAACCAAACTTTTCTCCAATGTCAATAGTTCGACGACGCATATTTAGTAATCTTTCTTTAAAAATTGAGCTTGTATAAAAATATCGTTAAGTGACATACTCCGAAGAACAAGACCGTCCTGTTGAGTAGCGTAGGAGAAAAGATAATTTGTTCGTTACGCTTTTTCTCCTACTCAAAATCCGCGTATTGAGGAGGGCTAGCCCCAACCCGCTTAGTTATTCTGGGATACTTGCCCGATTGAGCCTTGTCTACGATGTTTGTTACATTAATCTGGTGCCACCAATCATCACCAAAATCGAACCAGTAACCAAAAGCCTCATCAATAGATAAGCCCAGCGAAGCAATTGAAGTACTAGACACATCCCCTGTAGGCGTTTGTGTCAAACCGGAACTTGAAAATGCTTGTTTCAAGCAGTACCGTCTTGCATTTGGATCTTGCGGGCCACTTCCTCCCACTTGAAATTCGTACATATGCTCTTCTTGGCGGTCGAATGCCTTGAAGATAATTTTATGGAGATCCTCTAAAGTATTGCTGCCTTTAATCTCAATTGTTCGAGACACCACTGAATTCTCCGCAATAAATTCTTCAGTAATTGGACCGTCAATTAAAAACACATCCAGCACATATAGTGCATTTGGAGAAGGGTTCACTGCTTTTTCATGATGGGGTGATGCTTGCTTGTCACCAATATACTCCGATTCACCATTGTCCGGAATATAAGGAATTAAGCCCTGTGTATATGCTACTTCCTGAATTTCTCGGGGTGTAAACCTTGCATCCAAGATAAATCCATCAACAGAAATCATCCAAGTCATGGGGTTGTCGTCTAACTTACTGGAGAGACACCAATCAGGGTCCATCTGATGCATATCCAGGGTATCTCGTACCTGTTTTGATTTCGACTGCCCGGTGCTAGGGTTCACACCAAACCACTGATAAATTTCCTTGGCACTAATGTGGGGGTCTTGTGAAGGGTCAAAGAGAAAATTGACCATACCGATAGCATGAGTAATCCCACAAGCCCAAGTTTTCTCCCTACCCTTTGCTAGTGGAGATGGTTTCTTGCGACATAAAGCTGCTGTCGCAAAGCGGAGTAACTGGGCATATTCATCGTTCAAATGTTGTTTGGCAAAATCATCCGTTATCGCTACAATGCCATTGAACTTTTCTTGCATCGCGTTGGGAACGTTTTCTGATTTCTTAGTTTTAGCCATACTCATTACTCTGGTACGGACAGTTAGCCTAACGTTACGGCAACTAGGAGTTTAACCAGGATACCTGCAAGTGCGATCTGCCTTTGGCAGCAAGCTTTGCTTATCACAGCATAATCGTACATTAACTGATTTCCCGTCATTGTTAATAAATTAAGTGTAACTTTTTATATATCGAACCTTCTTTAGCATCGGCGACCCCACTGGATGTAGAGTGTTAAAGTAGGTTCAAGCGTTTGCGCGCACCAAATCGAAACAGCTGATATCGCCGAAATCGAAAAACACAAACGTGAAAAGTCACAGTAGGGCGATCGCTTACAATTTAACCATGAGCATATTCTCCTAAATTTGTCAGCACGGTTAATATGACTGACGTGAACCCTGTGAGCATAACTGGAACTATTACGATCACAGTGCTGCCTCAAGACAATGGACACTACATTTGTCAGATGTCACCGGATTTGGGTGATTTTTCACAAGAAAATTTGCAATGCTACGGTCAAACAAAGGAACACGCGATTGCAATTGCCTTAGAGCAGCTAGCCTCGGAGTATCGCCAGATGGCTCAAGAACGACAAAATATAGATTGGGACACAGTGGAACGATTAGACTCGCTCAGAGCCAATTGCCAAGCATTATCATGTCATTTTGCACTACGAACGCATTGCTTCTGAAGAATCAAAGTTTGAGGCAATGCACAATACGATTATGGGAAATACGGTGGTTGAGAATGCCAAAATCACTGTGATTGAGATTGATCCAGATATACCAATTGATCCGTTAGCGCGATCATGGGATTGATTGTTCCAAACTTTCTTCATACGCTTAAATGGTAATTTATATACAAAAGTTACAATTTTATCTACGGAGTTTTTTGATAAGCGCAGATGGTAGGCTGTACCGGGTATTGAGCCGACAGGTGCTAATCCAACCGATTTCTGAAAACGTAGAAAAGATTCATGACTTGTTTGAGTCGATGAGTCAAGCTGTGATGATTTTAACAGAGCAAGAAGCGCGATCGCACTGGGCTACAATTCCCTTAACTTCTAATTGAGCGAGAGTACCATGTCTGCCAAAGGCTTTGGGCAACCCCGATCCACAAAAACCGATAAGTTAGTTGAGCAAGCGGTGCGTTACTGCCAAAAACGCAATCCAGAAGCGCTTGACCAAATATTTGACAATCTGTCTGTTAACTTAAATAAGCAAGTGGTGGCGGGTTGTTTGACAGCATTCTGTGACGACACCGACATCTGCAGCTGGTTGTGCGGGTATTTTGCTGGGGAAATCAACTGCGCCGAGGACAACAACAAACCGTGTCATCCCATCATTGAACTTTCCCGAACTCTAATTGAAGCTGGCATGGAACCGTTTAGCGACTTCATGCCCTATCCTGGTTGTCGCATCGTCATTCTTAACGCAGACAAGTTTGAAGCACTGCCAGCAGAAATCAGGAACACGGTGCAGCAGGCTTTTGATGTAATGGAGAATTCAAACGAACATTTGCAGCAGGTGAATGACGCTCTGTTGCAAGAGTTGGTGGTGACGGTTAAGGAGTAGGGTGCTGCGCTCTGTGCAATCACCACATTTGTAGAAGTTTTAACTTGAATGATACGCAAAGGTGAGCGTCGCTTTTGCTGATTGTTCTGCTTACACAGTGACTTCAATCGAGTTGGGCTTGTCCTCAAGAATATCGATTTCAACCGCAAAAAGTACTTTCTTGGCGATCACAAAATACTGTATTTTTGAAGCATGAGTGCTTCACATAGTGAATTGGGAGCAATTTCTTAAAATCTCCCTGCTGTCTTCCTAGAGAGTGTCAAAATTCCACTCCTGCTGACTTGACGTTAGGTGTAACAGTAGCGACGGTTTGGCGTTGGGGGGAGGAGATATGTTCTGTAGGGGTATACTGTATTTTGATTTCTTGAGCGCGCCATGTTTGTAAGTCATTCATAATATCCTTGAGAGGAACAAAATCTACGACTTGTTCACCCCTTTTCTGGGCTTTATCAGTCTTGTAGGTCAAAATTTTGAAGTACATTTCCCGCTGCTCAGCAATTGGCAACTTGCCGTCGTTGTCTTTTATGCGCTCTTGAATTTCTGCATTACCCTGGTTCATCGCCCCTCCCCAGTCAGGACCACCATACTTGACCATGTTTGCCCATTCCTCGGCGATATAGGGGTGAACTTTAACGGGGATATGCATGGCTGCTTGTATTGGTTGTTCTTTGGGTGTGGGTGCGGGTGCGGCGGTAGGCTGTTCGTTACCGAAGATTTGTTCTAGGTTAAGCTTTTGGGCGTTTTGGGCAATAAACTTCATTTGGTTGATATCGTAGTCAGAGATATTCATTTTACTGACTTCTTTGGTAATGCCAGCTTCGGTTTTAGTCAGATCAAACCGGACAAGTTCCTGAGTACCTCTTTCCTCGGTGGTTTTAAATAGTTGCAGGCTGGCTTTTTTTCCTTGAGGATCACGGGTGCGTTTAATGGTAAATTCTCCTACGGCGAGTTCATCCTTCCCTGCTGTCAGGAGTATGTTGTTGAGAGTATCCAGCATCTCGTTTTGTTTGAATACCTCAAGAGTTTTGATAGTACCAGCAGGCGCAAGAGAACCAAGTGTATTTGCCACATCCCGGATATCTGAAGAATTCAAGTCAGGTAGTTTACCCTTATCCTGGAGGTGTTCGTTTACCATCAAAAATTCCTGACGTTCTACCCCTAACATTTCTTTAGGCTGTTTGGTGATTTTGGGTTCTTTGTTTGCCTTACCAGGTTTAAACTCTATCAAGGAGTTGTTCCAACCCTGAAGTTCGTCACTGCGGCGGTGGATGCTGATGGTATCCCCTTCTTGCCGAATTACAAAAGCATCACTTCTGTAAATACGAGAACCATCTTGCTCGATGGTTTTATATTTTTTCAACATTTCGGTTGCAGCTTGGACAATATCTTTGTTTTCGCCGTTGTAACGTTCTTTTTCTGCTCGTTTGTTTTTTATCTCGTATACTGGTACTTCTACTTGACGTGCCCACTGTTGCGCTTGCGGTTCTACCCCCTCGGAGTTGGCTGCTTGTTGGTAAGTATATTGACCAGTATATTGTTCCTCTTCCTCCAAATTTTCTCTTTTCGGAGTTCTGCTTGGGCTTTCTTCTTCAACAGGTTTCTTATTATTAGTAATTTTTTCTTCGGAAGTATAATTTTCATGATTTTCTACCTCTTCCTGAAGGTTGTTGATGACAGATTCTTCAAACTTCTCTTCGGCTTTCTCTGATATGATTAATACTATGGAGTTAGTATTTTCAATATTTGAAGGTTGGTTATCTATCTGATTACTTGGTTTTGATAGAAATGTTGCACCAGTATTATCTATTAATTCTGTTTCCTCATTATTCTGAATGACCACAATAATTTTCTCATCTTCATCTGGTGCATCATCAAAATCTGGAGGATTGCTAATATCTATATCTTCTAGAAACACAACTGTCTCTTCTGACGGCGGTGCATCTTCTATTGGAGTATATTCTAATGATTGAATATCTTTGGCATCAGTAGTCATTAAATATGTTGCATCTTCTTCCATTTTGTTATTATTTAACAGTTGCGATGACATTTTATCATTTGCTACTATGGATAGATGTTTGAGTTGGTTTATTAGAATTTTAAAAAGCTGATTATTTACGTTCCGTTCATACTGAAAATTACTATTAGATTCTAAAAAAATGGGAGATTGATAATTTGGAATCATATCAGATGAAGGAGGTAGTAGTTTTACGATTGGTTCGTAAGCTACATCTATAATTTCATCTTGAGAGAGATTTTCTGTGACTAAGTTTATTCGACATTTACCTTTTGAATCTTGTTCGTAAATGATAGTTTTCTCGCCTGATTCAGTATAGGCAGTTATCTTGATAACAGGTTCGTAATCTGTGGTGTAATTATCACCTAAATCAGGTACGTCTTGTACAATTAGGGCGGCGATAGTTTGTGCTTGATATTTGCTAGGTTCGTTTTGTGTATTATATTCAACTGTCATGCTGTACTGTACATTATCCATGTACATATCCGGCATGAAGACTACTGTGTCTCTACTACCTACCTCCTGGTTTAAATCTACCTTTTCCCATTTGTAAGCCCCAGGGGTAGTTTCATCGGGTACGAGGTTGTAAGTATCCTTGCCAACCTCGACTGCGATTTTATCTATTTCTTCCCGTTCTTTAAGTATTTCTTGAATCTTTTTAAAAGTGTTAATCAAGATTTTGGCTAATTCCAAGGCTGCTTTACCAGCAGTATCAGCTACTTGAAGATAATTATCTGCTATTCGTTGTTGTTGTGGATCAAACATGGTGGTATTGGTAATCTAATGTAAAAATTCAGCACTTCTTGAGTCAAAAGTGAGCCAGCGCGGTCTTGGGGAGCCAGTCGCTTGCGGGGGTTCCCCCCGTTGTGCGACCTGGCGTGGTTTCCCCCATGAGCGACTGGCGAACCCCGAAGGGGTCAGAATTTATAAGGAGTCTATGATTCTTGGTATATTCATTTCATCAAATGTTATTCTGATTTTTTAACCCTTCTGACTCCTGTAGAGTGCAAGGGCGCAGCCCTTTCTGGCTCCCGAATTATTACAATCTAATGATTAGTAATAATGCTTTAGTTTCATTTTTAAAAAATTATCACGACAAATATTATCTAGATTATTGCTGTCGTAGTGATAGACTAGGATATTATCAAAATCATGTTTTTCTAAACATTTATTTCATTAACAATTCCATTTAGATAAGTTTTGAGATTTGCTAATTTATATTCCAATACTTATAAAAAATTATGAGAAAAATTCTTTGTAACTATCCACAGGTAATGGTGCATTTCCTGCTTGTACAGGTGCTTGAGGAATGGGGAAACGCTTGTCTACCTCTTTGACCCTGATATCCAAATCTTCTTGAGTTGGTCTTTTTTGGGTACTTTTTCGAGCAAGTTTTGTGATAAGTTTATCCCAATTATTCCCGTTTTCTGACTCTAGCGAGATGATATATTTTGGGACTTTAATACTTTTTAAAATTGGTACAGAACCTTCCTTGTTGTTGTCGTAGGCAGGGTTGATAAATACGCATTTACCGGGTGGTAATTTGAGAAATTGAGCGGGTTCAAAAAGCTTTCTGATTTTCTCTTGTTCTGAGATAGATGTTGAAGCTTTTCCCCCTCCAGTTGACCGGGATTTCTGCTTATATTTAATTTCCTCTTCACCGAGGTAAGCACTAAAAATTCTTGCAGATTCCTCTTCACCTGGGTTGAATACAAACTTGGTGCCACAAGCACCGAGGATTGCTTTTGAGATTTCCTTGCCATAAATTTTCTCCAACTGCCCCATGTTCTGCCATCCGAGAATTCCGCAGAATCCTTCGCTTCGGGATTCGTTAAGCCATTTGAATAGGTCTGGGAGAAAAATCGATGGCAGTTCGTCAACGCTAACTACAAGTGGACCAGTTTCTTTTCTCTTTTTGGCAATACTGCGGGCGACGGTCATATGTAAAATTGAAGTCATAAGCGGACCAACTGCATCGCGGCGTTCGCGGTCAAGTCCGAAGATAATCATCTGTTTCTTGCCTACCTCTAATGGTAGGGTAGTTTTGCCGACAAAGCAGCCAAGCGTGTTCTTTGCCATGAAACGCGTAAACATGAGCGAGGCGGTACCAGCAATACCCGCGATGGTTTTTTCACTTCCGCTGGAGCTAAATAATTGACCGAAGGCTATCCGTATCCACGGATTAAGACTTGCTGCCATTAGGCGTTCGACCATCTTCTCGCTTGAGAGAATAGCTGCTGCGGTCATGATATCGGCAAACTCCCCAAACTCTTTGGTGAGCATGAGAATTGCTTGGGTTAGCTGGTCACCCGCAGGACCGAAGAATGCGTCTTCGTTTCCACCACCAAGCATACGGAAGTTTTTGTTGATGACTGTAGCCAACTGCCGTGCAGTTTCAGCATCGCCACTGTCGCGCAAGAAATCGATGGGGTTGCATACTTCAGATTCAGGAAAACCCGGAGCAAAGACGTGTACTTCATACCCTTTTGATTTTGCGTAACTGGCGATTTTGGCTTGACTGGGGTATTTAAAATCGTATAGAACAATACCAAAACCTTGGTCGATAGCTGAGTAAAGCATGGGGTTGATTGCCGAGAAGGATTTACCGCTACCAGGTGCCCCAATGACGGCTGTACCTCTTTGAACATCGGGTACATACATAGGTGTCCCCCCACTCCCCTTGGGTAGTTTTTGTCCCTTGTACTTATGTACTCCGATATACAAGCTAGCGCTATCGCACTTGGGGGAGGTGACTTGCTTGATGGCTTTTTTCTTGGCGCGTGCTGTTTCTTTTCCTCCACCCCAATAGCTGGTAGCAAGTTTGCCTTTCTTACCTCCAGAGAATATATGTAGGAGAAATAGTGCTAATATTCCCCCAGCGAGTGCTAGTCCTTGGGGAGACATTAGTTGGTTGGTATATTTGCTAAAGTCATAGTCGGACGAAGGTTTAGTTTCTGTAGCAGTTTTAACTTTAACGGTTTTGGCTGTGGCGAAATATAAGTTATACATAAAAATTGGTATGAAAAAATATACTTTTGGATTGCATATTTCTCTTTATGGTGTTTAAAGAGGAAAACTTGAGATTGACTCTAAGGGAGAGTCTGCCCGTAGCGACTCAGGTACAAAGCACTCCCCTTGCAGCGAGCGATCGCCGCATCGTGACTTTTTACTTTAGACATCTTTGAAAACTAATCTCAAAGCATTGCGCTGTCTGAACTAATGTTTAATTTATGGAGAAGTCTTTTGTGTTGCGCTCTTGTTTGTTAACTAAACTTTTACGGAGTTGGTTTTTTAGGCACTGTGAGGGGTGTGCCTAAGATAATTGGGTCCATCTCGCTATAGTTGAAGAATGGAACGGGACCGATAAAGTAGGGCGTGCAGGTGCGACCAACGAAGGGGATTGTTTTGCAGAAACGGAAGAACATCGCGGTAGTTATACTTCCGTCAGCTTCGTTGACATCCCAAATGACTTGTTTGAATGATTTACCAAAGGGATGTCTTCCGGTTGGTTCTTTCCCAACGTTTACGCTGCCAAGGATACCGAACCCGCCCTTGACTTTTTGGAACTTGCCTGACATCCATGCCGCACCAGTGAGGATATCGCTTCCAGCTACTTCGATGTGGGCGCATTTTTTGTTATAACAGGGAACGTTAAATCCTTCTTGCTCGCTACCCGATATTGATTTCCACCTGCCGTTTTCTACCTCTTTAAGT
Source organism: Brasilonema octagenarum UFV-OR1 (assembly GCF_963888615.1). Classification (NCBI taxonomy): domain Bacteria; kingdom Bacillati; phylum Cyanobacteriota; class Cyanophyceae; order Nostocales; family Scytonemataceae; genus Brasilonema; species Brasilonema octagenarum. Next base: position 20,587 of record NZ_CAWPKW010000329.1, read on the forward strand.
ACCATATCTACCTTACCGATATAGCTGAGATCGGGTACGGGTACTCCAGGTAACTGGTCGAATGGTACTTTTCCCAATCCCGGAACCTTGCCAATAATAGTATTTTCCCAGTTATTAAACTTTTTGAGGGCGGCTTTTTCAATACCGGGAATGCTGGTGAGTTTGTATTTATCAAGTTTGAGGTATTTGCCAAGTTCGGCGGTTTCAAGTTTGGGGTAACTTTCGAGTGCTTCTCCTATAGTCAGACTGCTTGTTGCATCCCCTGTGACTTTAGTAACTAAATCATCAATTGCTGGAATATCGGCAACTTCTAATTTGGATAATTCTGGGATAGCTGAAGCTAAGTCGCCGAGTGACTGCCACTTGAATGTCTCAAAGTCTGATAGTTTGAGATTTTTGAGGCTGGTACCCGTTATTCTTGAGATTTGAGTGAGGTTAAGATTTTCGATTTTGAATTCTGTTGCCTCAAAATCTCCCAACTGCATTACCTCAGCAAGTGACTGTCCTGCGCTCCAAACACGCTTTCCTTTAAGTTTTAGGTCTTTAATGTTAGGAAATTCGACTTCCCCTGCACTTGAAAACTTCATGCTATCAAAGTTAATTTTGCTCCAGTCAGGGACAGGCACTCCATTCACATACTTGACCGCAAGAGGTTGTTTTTTCAGTGTTTTAGCTTGTTTGGTCGAATGATTCAAATTTGAATCATTCGACCAGAGGTTTGCTGAAGTGTTCCCGAAGTTTGCTGGAGGGAGTATCCCCCCAGCAACTTCTCTCAAATTTGAAACATTCGTTGGTGTAGCTGCGACAGCTTTATCCCCAAATACGAGACTGCCGATATTGTAGTTACCCCCGAATCTAATTAACCCGTGCAGGGCGAGTCCTGCTACCATACCAGCAACCATGAGGTAGCGCCAAGTGTTCATTTTTTGTTCGCGCCATTGATACCCTTTACTTAGTTCATTTTTAGGAGGGTTGTCATTGGTGGTTGTAACTGGGACGATTGCAACTATCTCCGAGTTGACTTGGATAGCACTTGTTTGTGGCTGTACTGTTTCTGTTGTAATATTTATTACTTTAAATCTGGAATTGTCTGTCAATAAATCTTTAGTTTCCATAATCTTTATTACTTTTCAACAACTAGCTTTTTTGGTGTAGGTTGAGTATTACAGCACATTGCAAGTAAATGAAGTACAGTACTGAGGTCTAAAAGGCAGACTCTAAGCCCTTTCTACTTCTGACTCCTGAATTCTGCTGTATTTGTTTCTACAGGTTTGGGAGAGGGCATCTCTAGCAAGCGTTTTCCACCCATAAGCATGAGCTTTTCAACTAATTGCATCGATACTCCGGCGTTGGTTGCAGCGATAGTGAGTTCTTCTCCTTGCGATCGCAACTCGACGAGTTTGGTTAGTCTTTCCCACAGCGGGGTATCGCTGGTTATCCACTGTTTGGAAAGTGCAAACTGCATTCCTTTGGCGATATACTTGCTATCAGATATGGCGGTGTAATCAGCTTTTGGTTGTCTGAGTTCCCGGTCATTGCTTGAATCGCCTATAATTTCTAACTGGCTGTATTCGGGTTTTCCCGTGCCGGGTATAATACGAAAGTGATAGGATTTTTTGGTACTTCCAGATTCAGTGATTACAGTGAGATGTGTGCCGTAGGTAGCTTGTGGCAAGCCGGGGATTTTTACTGTTTCGATGCGGCGAAGGTGAATAAGTCCTGCTCCTGTTCCCTCTCTTGAACATCTCCCTAATCCTTCCAGACATCCATCCACGTCAATTACGAACTTAGAGGGGTCATCCAACCAGATTTTTTTAATAACTTCCTCGGTGCGGTAAAACGAGATGGATACCCCGTGTCCCGCCCATACCTGAACTGTTTGCCCAGTCGCTTTTTCTCCTGATACCTGGGATGCTTGCACCTGCCTTACGATACCTGCTGTAGCGGTTTGTATAAGTAGTACGAGGGGTGCGCTCGCGCTGAAGAAAAGTAAGCTTAAACCAAATAAATATCTAGCTTTCACGGCTTAATACAGTTTGATAGAGCGATTGACGACAATAGAAATTTTGGTATTGGCAGGTACATACCAGATGTTGGGACGGCTAGTAATTTCACTAGTAGCCTTTTGAGTGCGGCTGCCCATAGTTTCAGCAACTTTGCCGAATGCACCTTGTAAAAATGCACCTGCGATATTGCGGTTATTGCCTCTAGAACGGGTGCGACTACCACCGAACAGTAAATCTTCGGTTATTTCTTCAGGCTGGTTGATAATTTCCCCCACCTTTGCAAGTCCAGCGATAGTACCGAGAGTGGCGTCACCAAGAGCAATTTCACCACCCTTATCTTTGTAGGGACGGGCAATAAGGGGATTGTTACCTTTACCCAGGATTGAGATTGCGCCAGGGGAGATGGGGTATTCGGTACCATCTTTGAGTATGGCGCTGACTGAGGCGGTGATATTAAATCCACTATCTACACCAGTCATAGCAACTGCTACCTGGGTGCCAGCAGGGATGGCTATTCCACCTGTATTACTTTTGATTGGTTCATCTAGGCGAGCAACAAACCTGATATTGTTATTTGCACTGCCTTGGGCAAGTATCAAGGGAGTAACTAGGGTAGCGCTTGCGGAAGAACCTACTACTAAATATTGAGTTTGTCTTTCCTCTAAAATTTGGACTTCATCACTCAGGTAGTTAGCAGAAGCGAGTTGGGTTTGCTTGCTATAAGATGCAGTCAACTCGACTGTATTGTTAGTTGGTTTCCACCGGGGACGCAGTTCTTCAACTTCCCCTGTGTTGTTGGGTGTACTGTTGATTGTGTTTTCAACGCTTGTTTCACTGCGACGGTTGCGGCGACGGCGGGGTGTTTCATCACCATTCGGTACTTCCTCTTCACTTACCTTGCTTGCAATGGTGGTGTTGTCAGCGCTGGTATATTCAACCCTACCGATACTTCCTAAGTTACGAAGGCGTTCGAGTTCGGCGAGGGGGTCTTTCGGTGTTCCTAACATACTACCCCTGGTGGGTGATAAGGCTGTGCGTGCGATGCTTTTTGAGGAGCCGCCAAGGGTGATTGCGCTCCGCGCACTGCCAAAGGCAATCGCATTATTATTTCTACTAATTGGTAGGGTTATTCGATCTTTAGTTGCAGTTGGACTTTTGGGTTCGATGGAACGAGATGCGAGTACCGCACTGCGCCTCGTCGCTCTGTATTCGCCTTCAGGGTTTGGTTCCTGATATACCCGTCTCTTAGGAGGGGGAGGTGTCTGTTGCGGAGTAACTCTAATTTGACTTGCTGTTTTGTTAGTGTTTATGTTGGTGGTAGCTGAGGCTTGTTTTTCTTTATTTGGAGTTTTTTGTTCAGTCTTATTTTCTTTGGTTTCTTCCTCTTTACCGTTCAGTGTTTCAAGTTCTTGCTGTTGCTTAGCGAGCGCTAGTTTTGCATAAACATCCCCGTCTTTCTTTTCAAATGGTGTGGATGTGGGAGTAGGAGAGGAAATTGCAACTGGAGTTTGGGCAGTATTGCTGCCACTGTTCATCATGCCGTTAAGGGCGACAAACATGACTAGAAAACCTACTCCAAATGCACCTCCAATAATACCAAGTCTTGACCAGGGAGAAGTTACAAAGTCGTGTTTGGTTTGAACAGCTGCGGGGTTTTCTTCCTCTTCCCCCTCTTCTGGTTCTAATTTATCTTCGGATTCGGGATTTTTCACTAATTTCTCATCTAACGGTAAGAGTGCATCAACCGAATTAGCTGGTTGTGAATTCCCGTTATTACTAACGCTGTCTTGAATGTCGTTTTGCAACTGTGACATAATTATTTGATTGAAAGAGATTAATAAAAATTAATTTGTCGTATTATTATTTCTTTTTACCAAGTTCATAATCGATAATTTGAATGATTTCTAAACCAGAATTTTTTGCTTTGTATACTTTTTGAGCAATATCAGTAGTTTGGGGTGGATTCTGTGGTGTATCTACTGCTGCAATAGTTATTGTTTTATTAAAAGGTAAACCTTTACTTTTGTTTCTTTCGCTATTGAATGTAACTAAACTGGCGATAATATCAACTTCCCACTTACCCTCAGATATTTTTCTAGGTGCGGAGATGTAGTTGGTGACGATTGTGACTGTACCTTGTCCTGAGAATATACCTTCAGGAATTGTTGAAGCTAGTGTTTTGAGGAAGCTGGCACGAAAATCTTGGTTTTCAGATAAAGTAAATGCTGCTTCCCAAACATCACTGGGAATTTTTCTTCTACCTCCATTTTCGGTTTCGATTTCTACTCCCTTATCAACTTTTTGAATGAGCTTACCATTTTCGTCGGTGTTGATAATTCCATCCCAATTGAATAGCTTCACCATGCTATTGGTGACAAAAGTTTTAATAGTTTCGTTAGTTCTTTCTCCTGGACCAAGAGTTTTAGCTGCTGCGGTTGTTCCATCTTGGAGTTGTACAAATGTCATGCCCTTCATGTATTTGGCAGCAGCAGAATTTACTCCAAAATTGACAAATTGTAATAAAAGAGAAAGTATGCCTGCTGCTGCGCCTACTGTAGTTGTGATTGCAACTGGTGCTGATGTAGATTGTCCGTAACTAAGGAGGCGAAGTGGCTGTGATTTTGATTTTGATTTGAGCATGGTTGATTATCTTTTTCTGGTTTTTGAAGCGATAAGTTTTGTAGTATTAATAGCTACTGTCGCTGCTGTACTTGCTCCACCAGTGGCAATTCCTGCTGCAACTTCAGATCCAAATGATGTGACTTTACCTAGTCCCGTCCAAACGGCTATTCCACCACCAGCAGCCAGGGCTGATGCGAGAATGGGGGATACTAACCCGACGAAAAGGAGAAATATCATAGGTTGGTTTTGTTCGGAATTGGCAATGAGTTGTCCGCACAACCCGATAATGATGTTGAAGCAAAGTTTCGCCATTCCAACGGTGAAATAGCCCGTTAACCAGGCAAATATTGGTTTAGCACCAAAGGGGAGTAACGAACCACCAACTGCAAGCGGACCAAGGAGGGCGGTTAGCAGCATGGTAAATTCGATTCCCCACTGGTACGCATTATTGAGGGCAAGTAATATGACGGCGACAAAACCAGTAATCATTGCACCAATGGTACTGGTGATTGTGTTACCGACTTTTTCTAATACTTGACCTGGGGAAAGATTTGAGAGTGCGTCTTTGGCGTCGGATAGGGACTTAAGGGGGTTAAATTCCCAACTCCCAACGCTTGGTGCTTCTCCCTTAAATAGGTCGGGCGCAGATTTTTTGATTTCGAGTTCAGCTTGTTGGAGACATGCGATCGCATCTTGAGTACTACCGGGAATTGACCTACACCTTTCCATTGCGCCTCCGACTTGCTGTTGGAGGGCAATATTTCCAACTGCGCGGTTGAATGCTACCTCAAGGTTTGCTCCGGCAGTGGTAAAATTTATGACATCATTATTAACATTATTGATATAACCTCTGATAGTGAAGGTTCCGCTTCTAAGTAGGGTGCCGTTGTTTGCCAACAATGCAATAACTATGATGGGCCATATCCAACTTGACAGTGCCTTCATGTCTTCTTGGTTGATAAAGTTTTTACCAAGTTCCACCATATACAGGGTGAGAGTGGCGATCGCAAAAAACTGTCCTACCTTGCACATCGAGCCATACAAGTTACCGTTGAGGGTTTCCTGCCAAAGTTCGTTAAATCCTTCTGCTACGAGTTGCGCTCCGCCAGCAGCATTTTCGAGAATGTCTTGTCCAAAAAATGGGTCGGTGGCGATTATGAAATGTTCTAACATGGTGCTTTAATTACCTGATGCTGAGGAGGTCATCTGGTGCAATGGAAAGGACACCCCTGTGGGCGAGTTTCCCGACTTGAAGTGAGTGTCCACATGACCGTTAATTACAGCAAACTATTTACCAGCAGTCGTTTTGAGAGAGCTAAACCCACTGATTTCCATGTATTGGGAGGTGATACCGTCCATCATCAGATTTTGACGGCGGCGATCGCTTGCGCCTTGTTCGGCGATTTGGGATAACATGAGGTTAGTTTGCTGTGCGTCGTGCCTTTGTTGCAGTCCATCAGTGCGGGACTGTCCCAACATCGAGACAATTTGGGCGTTTTGAGCAGCGATTACCTTGAGGATATTCTGCGAAGCATCCATACCTTGAGCCTGGTTTGCCAAATCTTGCGCGTCGGCTACTGTTTGTTGGGTTGCTTCAATTTCCTTCTTGGTACGTTCTTGCCCTTTTTCTCCCAGGACGCTTTCAACTGTAGCACGGGTGGTTTCGCGTTCCAGTTCGTTACCAGCAAAAACTGCACCCTCGACAGTATTGCTTTCGTTCCAGTTCCCCGTCGCTTTGAGTTGGTCTTTTAGTTTGTCTGCACTTTCTACAGGGTCTGGTAAACCCATAGTTCCGGTTGAGTTGTCGGTAGCAGTTTTTGCTTCCCCTTTCATCCCACCCCAGCTTTCATTTATCACTGCGGTAAGTTCGTTTTTGGTTTCTTCAAAATAGCTATTGAGTTCACCTAAAATCTCATTAAAAAAATCTTTCACTGAGAAGGCATAACTGGGGGCTGCACTTAGCAGAGTCACCAGACCAATCGCTGATCCAATTATGACTACTTTACTCGGTTTCAACTTTAACTTGATTTTCATACATTTGGTGGAGAAATTGTAAGAATTTAGGAGTCAGGAGTCAGGAGTCAGAATTCAGGAGAGTAAGAAGAAGAATTGAAGAAGAATTCAGCTATACAGCAGTCAGAATTCAGAAGAATAAGAAGAAGAATTCAGCTATTTCGTAAGTCAGTATTTAGGAGAGTAAGAAGAATTCAGTATATGCGCGTAGGGCACGCTGCGCGAACAGCATTTTCTTCTGACTCCTGACTTCTGAACGGCAGTTGCTTTATGCCGGGGAACCCGTCCACCGCACTGCCTCCTCCTGACTTCTCCTTCAATTGCTTTTGGTTATTCTTATCAAGTAGTTCTTTCGCTTCTTCACTTAACTCATTTCCTCGAATCATCTGTACATAAGCCTCAGAAAATCTCACCATTCCAAGCATTGGATTATTGGCATATTTGTTGAGGAATAAAGTACGCAGTTCTTGCTCGTTTGGGTTGTTTGCTACTGCTGCAAGTAAGCAATAAGCAGGATAATAACGACAGAAAGTCAGTTTGCCATTATCATCAAGTAACCACTGCGAGTAAATACTTTCCCGTTTTGGGAAAAAAGCTTCGGTACTATTGCGTGAGATAATTTCTGATGGGTATTTAAATCGGTTAACAAACGGGTCTACTGCTGATGTTTGAATTCTCCCTATCAAGCGTGTAGTAATGTTCGCGAATATTTTGTCAGCAGATTTACTATGAAATATACTTTCTGGCTCTTGTGCTGATAAAATCACACGTATACCAGCTTTTGCACCGTTGGCGCAGAGCCTTCCAATAAGTTCGGCAATTGACTCAAAAGAAAAGAGAATCGGTGCTTCATCAAGGAAGAAAATACTTGCTTTAGATGATAAGGCCCGACGCAAGGCAGCTGCATAAGCGCTAAGTGCGAGGACTGCTGCATCTGCTTCTGAAGAAAGTGAACGCAGTGCAAATACGAGTAGTCTGGCATCAGTTTTAAAGCTAGATGGATTAGCAATTGATTGACCTACTCGTGAATTTAACCAAAACTTTAGTCGCAATCTAATGTGGTCTAATGCATCAAGTATTTCTTTACTATTATTAGCAATGGAATCAAGCTTAATAAATCCCGGTGAGCAGTAATTGTAAAAATCTTTAAGAGTTGGTATATCTGCCCATTCTGTTGTTCCTACTCCATTTTCTAGGGCGAGTTTATACCGAAGCTTGATATCATCATCATTAAAGAATGTTTCAATTGCAATTGTAATAATACTCTCGATATTTGATATCATTGTGGGACTGACTCCTATCGGGTTTGTCCCTAGTACCATTGTCAGGAGTGTTGATTTCAAAAAATCCTTGAAATCAGTCATGCGCTCCTTAATAACTTCAGGTTCATACCCCCTCAAATCGGGTAATTCAAATAAATTGTTTGATTCTTTGCTAATATCAAAATACGCCCCTTCTGTTCCCATGAATTTGGTATAATCGGTAAATGTGGAACTCCCATCAGGCTTGGGATAGTCTAGGGCGATAACGGGGATACCTTGCGCCAGGGCTTGTGTTAATAATCCTGCCACTAGTACAGATTTCCCAGCCCTGGTGGTACCAAACACAGCTAAGTTTTTATGTTGGTTGTACAAGTCGAGATGTACGGGTGTTCCTCCCTCTTCGGCAATGAGTTCAAACCCATTTTTATCACCTGTGGCGGTGCGTACTAAGGGTGTGATTCCTGGTACTTCACAAGAGAAATATGGAAGGCGGCGGTTAAATGGCTTTGTTAGTAAATTCTCCCAAATAATAGGTACTGTTTGCAGCCAAGTTTTCCATGCGTATTCTACTTCTCTCTCAACTACCGCTGGTCGTAGGAAGCAACTAGAAAGATACCTGCAAGCTTCATCTAGTTGATAACGGTTGTGACGATGGATACAAAAGACAACTGCCGTGTGGATGGGGATAGAACCTCTAAGGATAGTTTCTTGTGCCCGCACAGCTTCTTCAATGTTCATGTTTGCCTTAACATCGATGGAACCTTTATCGGCAGACATGGCGCTAGATGTAATTGACTGTTTAGTTATACGTTGTAAAACTGTTTTTGCTAGCCCTTGATTTGCTTTGGATAGCTGGCAGATAATTTCGGTGTCGGAGATTTTTTCTTTAGAAAGTACTCTCCAGAGGTATCGTAGTTGGTCGTATTCATCTACCCACCCTTGAGGTTTCTCGCTAAATTGCAAGACACCGATATACTTATCTTGAAGCTTAACCCAACTACGGTCGAGAAAGGGAACTGATTGTTCGTTTTCCAGAACTAGGTGTTTGATATGAAAATCGCTAGTTTGTTCTTCCCTAAGTCCTGCTTCATCGAGGATGAGGGGGTTGGGAATGGGTGGTACTTCACTACGGTTAAATTGATTCCAGATAACTTCCCAAATATCACCTGCTGTAAGTATTTTGGCGCTTAATCCCATTGTGTTGGAGATAATTTGCTCCCACATTTGGAATCCAGAGGTGAAGCTATCCTGCAGAATGGTTTCGATTCTCTGGTGACGAAGCTTGTGAATTTCTCCAGTAAATCTTTGCCAGTAGGTTTGCAGTTGTTTGATTGTTTTCTCGATGGGGTCGTTGCTTTTGCTATTTTCAGCTACGAGTACGGTATAGGTACACCAAAAGCGGAGGAACTTATTTTTACGTACCCCTGCTTGAGTGAGTTCGCGTGTTCGCAGGCGTTCTGACCTAATAAGTAGTGTTAGCTGTTCGAGATCGCATTCTTTTTCGATTTTCTTTAATTCTTGTTGCCGGAAGGTATCATCGGTAAATGAGCCAATGTGGATTGTTAGGGTTTCGCGTTCAGGTAATTCTTTGAGTCCGCCCTCGATATTTTCAAATATAGGTAGGATTTGTTCAGAGCTTAGGGATGGGTGAATACCTTGGATATCAAAGCAAAATCTGATTTGGATATTTTCCTTCTTCTTGAGAATGAGTGCACCAATATTTTTACGACCACCGAGTGAGATACTTGCAATTCCTGCTAGATGGGTAATATCTTCAAACGGGGTAAGACCTTTTACTACTCCTAATTGTTCGGTTTCGAGGGATTGTCTGCCAAGTTTATCTTTCGGCTTGGTTGATTTAGTCGAAGTCATGGCGGTATGATATCTGTGTTAATTCTTAAAAGGAGAAGGTTATCAGTTACCAGTTAACAGTTAGCAGTTATCAGTTATCAGTTACCAGTGTCGTTTTCCGTTGGATCTAAACAGTTATCAGTTATCAGTGTCGTGTCCCCTTGTTCACTGTTCACTGTTCACTGTTTACTGTTCACTGTTTATTGTTCACTGTTCACTGTTTACTGTTCACTGTTTGAATTGCGTTTGCGCTTAGGAGCGGGTTTTTTCCTTGGTTCGCTTTGGCGTGGATTAAGCAGTGAAACAAAGGGCTTATATCCACGAGTGATGCGGGGAGTACCGACAAACTTACCTAAGAAGGCTTTATTTGATGTGACTGTCCACCAAGTTGCCCATCCCCAGGTAATTGATATTCCTGTTGCTAGCCATCCTGCTTGAAGAAATCCTTGAACTACGAAATACATGATCAGTGCGATCGCACTCCAAGGAACAATTTGGTCGGCGGGAAATGGACCGAGGCGGGGTTGGTTACCTAAAACTCGGTTGACGGTACGGAATTCTCTATCTCTAAGCATATTTAATGAAAGTAGGAGTAATTTGTATCACTCCTATAGGGTTGATTATGGTGCTCTTTTGTGTTTAGCCGCCGCCAGTACCGACTACTAATCCAGCTAGGATATCGCCAACTACTACAGTGATGGCAATAATAATTGGAGTACGGGCAATGGTCTGCCAATCTTCGTCATTTCTGGCTGCTTGGACGACTCGGATAAGACCGATAGCAAGATAAATCAGGAACAGACCGCGCAGTACTGCGAAGATAAAGCCAGTTATTTTTTTATCTATACCAGGGAAGTACTTTTCATTTGTGAAGAATTTTTCAGCGCTGTTCATGAATTGCGCGCTGGCTGGTGCAACTGACATATCCAGCAGGAATACCGCACCTACCAAGCAAAACATGATTGTGTAAATATTGATACCGTACTTCTGCTGCCATTTCTCAAAGTTAGAAAGCAGGCTGTTTGCTTCTTTGGGCATTAATGCGACGATGGCAGTAGCGAATGCGAGTGATGCCATAACCATGTTGTGGATTGAAAGATCCACAATCATCAATCCGGTACCAACAGCCATCAAACCGGCGATTGTGCCATTTTCTTTCCAAGTGCGGCGGCGTCTCGCTGAAACAAGATATCCGTATTCTTGTTCGTAGGATGTATAGTCCTTATTGTAATCGGGGTCGTAGTTTGTTCTCATGTGAGTGTAATTATCGATTTATGAGAGCTAATTTTTGAGAGAACTTGTCGGGGAGATACTCTTTTGGGCAAAGTTCAACGGAGAATCGGTATTGGTTAAAACTCTTGAAAGCCTTGTGGCTTATACGTTTATTCTATAAGTGGAATGAATTTTGATACATCCGATTAATTGTTTAAGTTTTGATGTTATCTTTGCCTATACAGTGTTGAAGTTAATTTAAAATCTAGTTGAATTGACAAAACTAAAAATGTATCTCAACACTATCTTTAAGCAAAGTAAAATCCCTAAAAACAAGGATTTTTAGGGATTTTATGCTTGATTTTGGCTAATGTGTTGTTTGATTAGGAGTTGAGGCTATTTCAGATTGATTTTGAGAAATTCTCCATTATTTAACCTTAGAAAATCTACACTACCTGCGGGTAATTCGATGACTTGGTTTACAGGGTACACTGAATTGTATTTAGGACATTCCT
>NZ_CAWPKW010000330.1:0-31755 GCF_963888615.1 Brasilonema octagenarum UFV-OR1
TATGGCAACAAAATTTCCAAAATTTAGCCAGGATCTAGCACAAGATCCGACTACGCGTCGGCTGTGGTATGCGATCGCAACAGGAAATGACTTTGAAAGCCACGATGGCATGACAGAAGAAAATCTTTACCAAAAGATATTCGCAACTCACTTCGGTCATGTGGCAATCATCTTCCTGTGGGCATCGAGCCTGCTGTTCCATGTAGCCTGGCAAGGTAACTTTGAACAGTGGATAAAAGATCCTCTGCATATCCGTCCAATCGCTCATGCAATCTGGGATCCGCACTTCGGGAAACCAGCAATAGAAGCCTTTACCCAAGGTGGGGCGAGCTATCCAGTCAATATCACCTACTCAGGCCTTTACCACTGGTGGTACACCATTGGTATGCGGACGAACAATGAACTGTATGTAGGTTCAGTATTCCTGCTGCTGTTAGCATCATTGTTCCTGTTTGCAGGTTGGTTGCACTTGCAACCGAAGTACCGTCCGAGCTTGGCTTGGTTTAAGAGTGCAGAACCACGTCTGAACCACCACCTAGCAGGTCTGTTTGGTGTGAGTTCTTTGGCTTGGACAGGTCACTTAGTTCACGTAGCAATACCCGAATCTCGTGGTATTCACGTGGGTTGGGATAACTTCCTAACGACCTTGCCTCACCCAGCGGGTTTAGCACCATTCTTTACGGGAAATTGGGCAGCTTACGCGAACAACCCTGACACAGCAAACCATGTGTTTGGCACGTCCCAAGGTGCAGGAACAGCAATTCTGACATTTTTGGGTGGGTTCCATCCTCAAACCGAATCGCTGTGGCTGACGGATATGGCTCACCACCACTTGGCGATCGCGGTAATTTTCATCATCGCCGGTCATATGTACCGGACGAACTTCGGAATTGGTCACAGCATCAAAGAAATGCTCAACGCCAAAAACTTCTTTGGCAGCAAAACCGAAGGTCAGTTCAATTTGCCTCACCAAGGACTGTACGACACGTACAACAACTCGCTGCACTTCCAGTTGTCGATCCACCTGGCAGCACTGGGAACAATCACGTCCTTGGTAGCGCAGCATATGTACGCGATGCCTCCTTACGCATTCATCGGTAAGGACTACACAACGCAAGCAGCTTTGTACACGCATCACCAATACATAGCTGTGTTCATAATGCTGGGTGCATTTGCTCACGCAGCAATCTTCTGGGTACGTGACTACGACCCAGAGCAAAACAAAGGCAACGTACTAGACCGGGTACTCAAGCACAAAGAAGCAATCATCTCGCACTTGAGCTGGGTGTCGTTGTTCTTGGGCTTCCATACCTTGGGTCTATACGTCCACAATGACGTAGTGGTTGCTTTCGGTACACCCGAAAAGCAGATCCTGATTGAGCCAGTGTTTGCACAATTCATTCAGGCTTCTCACGGAAAAGTGCTGTACGGCTTAAACACCTTGCTGTCTAATCCAGATAGCGTTGCAGCAACTGCTTGGCCTAACTACGCCAACGTTTGGTTACCAGGTTGGCTGGATGCAGTCAATAACACGACCAACTCGCTGTTCTTAACTATTGGTCCTGGTGACTTCTTGGTTCACCATGCGTTTGCTCTGGCGATCCACACCACAGTTCTGGTACTGGTAAAAGGTGCTTTGGATGCGCGTGGTTCCAAACTGATGCCCGATAAAAAGGACTTCGGTTACTCGTTCCCTTGCGACGGTCCCGGTCGTGGCGGTACTTGCGACATCTCGGCTTGGGACGCTTTCTACATGGCCACATTCTGGGCACTCAACACTGTAGGTTGGGTGACGTTCTACTGGCACTGGAAGCATCTGGGTATTTGGCAAGGAAACGTCGCACAATTCAACGAATCTTCAACTTACCTGATGGGCTGGTTCCGTGATTACCTGTGGGCGAACTCGGCTCAGTTAATTAACGGTTATAACCCCTACGGCATGAACAACTTGTCAGTGTGGGCTTGGATGTTCCTGTTCGGACACCTGGTTTGGGCGACAGGATTCATGTTCCTAATCTCTTGGAGAGGTTACTGGCAAGAGTTGATTGAAACTTTGGTTTGGGCACACGAGCGTACTCCTTTGGCGAACTTGATTCGCTGGAAAGACAAGCCCGTTGCTATGTCCATCGTTCAAGGTCGTCTGATTGGTTTAGCTCACTTCAGTGTGGGTTACATCTTGACCTACGGAGCATTCCTGATTGCCTCTACTGCTGGTAAGTTTGGTTGATGTAGTAGACTAAGCAAATACTTGTAGATAGGTAAGAAATCTCCTGCTTTCGGGCAGGAGATTTTTTTGTGTTGGAGTTTCGAACCAACAAACTAAAGATAGACTCATACCAATTTGAAAAAAGAATGCGACTCCAAAATCTAAAATCCCAAAAGGTATAAGGTGGAAAATCCTACGTATTCGCTTTTCCCACAGCTTCTATGACTGCTTCTAAAGCTATTGCTACATGAGTCCAATGCGTTCCGCCCTGGCAATACACCACATACGGTTCCCGCAATGGACCATCTGCAGAAAATTCAGAGGTGCTTCCCTCAATAAATGTCCCGCCAGCCATCACTACCTTAGTTTCATAACCAGGCATTTCATCTGGGATGGGGTCAAGATAAGAACCGATGGGTGAATTTTGTTGAATGGCGCGACAAAAAGCAATGAGTTTTTGGGCAGAACCTAGTTTAATTGCTTGAATAACATCCCGACGCTTGGCAAACGGTGCTGGATTGACTGGGTAACCGAGTTTGTCAAATACATAACCCGTGAGGTGAGTCCCTTTCATTGCTTCGCCTACCATTTGTGGGGCGAGAAACAGTCCTTGATACAGCAGGCGATTTTGGTCAAAAGTGGCACCTCCGTAACTGCCAATTCCTGGTGCTGTGAGGCGACAAGCAGCAGCTTCTACTAAGTCAGCGCGACCAGCAACATAACCACCAGCAGCAACAATTGTACCACCGGGGTTTTTAATCAACGACCCTGCGATTAAATCAGCACCAACATGGGTAGGTTCTTGAGTTTCTATGAATTCGCCATAGCAGTTATCGACAAAGCAAATTGTGTTAGGATTTTGCTGCTTGACTAAGTGGATAATTTTTTCAATTTCCGCTATAGATAGGCTAGGACGCCAAGAATAGCCACAAGAACGCTGAATCAACACTAAACGAGTGTTATCCTTTACCGCATGGCTTAAAGCTTGCCAATTTATAGTTCCTTCTAGAGTAAGATCTAATTGTTGGTAGCAAATGCCAAACTCAAGTAGTGAACCTTGACCTTGACCTCGTAATCCAATGACTTCTTCTAGAGTATCGTAGGGTGCACCAACCACCGCTAGCATTTCATCACCAGGACGGAGAACACCAAATAAAGCACAAGCAATTGCGTGGGTTCCTGAAACAAACTGTACTCGTACAGCAGCCGCCTCAGCGCCCACCACCTCCGCAAAAACTCGATCTAAAGTTTCTCTGCCGAGATCATCGTGTCCGTATCCAGAGACACCGGCGAAGTGGTGTGCCCCAACATGATTATGGCGAAAAGCATTTAACACTTCTTTAAGATTTTGCTTGACCTGAGCGTCAATTCCAGAAAAAATTTGTAAGAGTGCTTCTTGTGCTTCACGCAGCTGTTCCGAGCTATTCATTAGTTCCTCTTTTAAGAAAACATAAAAAATTTGCGGATTTTTAGATCACGCGGATTAGGCTTGACAATTCCTATTCAGGTTACTGCATGACAATTGCTACATCCACAAAATCCCAACTTAATTGGCTGCATATCACATTTTTCGCAGGTTTGCATGTCGGAATTTTGTTTGCCCTGTTTCCTAGTAACTTTAGCTGGAAAGCATTCGGTGTATTCTTGTTTCTCTACTGGGTGACTGGTGGCTTGGGTATTACCCTAGGATTTCACCGCTTGATCACCCACCGTAGTTTTCAAACTCCCAAGTGGCTGGAGTATTTCTTGTCTTTTTGTGGGACACTCGCTTGCCAAGGAGGACCAATCGATTGGGTAGGAATGCATCGTATGCACCATTTGCACTCTGATGAGGAGTTAGATCCCCACGATTCCAATAAGGGCTTCTGGTGGAGTCACATGGCTTGGATGTTTTATCATTCACCAGCTTTCGCGGACGTGCCTCGCTTTACTAAAGATATTAAGGACGACCCATTTTATCAGTTTCTGCAAAAGAATATGATTTTGATTCAGGTCGCGCTGGGTATAGTCCTGTTGCTCCTGGGTGGTTGGTCGTTTGTCGTTTGGGGAGTATTTGTTCGCTTGATCTTCGTGTGGCACTGTACTTGGTTTGTCAACAGTGCTACCCATAAATTCGGCTATCGTACTTATGATACAAGCGATCGCTCCACAAACTGCTGGTGGGTTGCTTTACTAACCTATGGTGAAGGCTGGCACAATAACCACCACGCCTATCAATATTCAGCTCGCCACGGGTTGAAATGGTGGGAAATTGACCTAACCTGGATGACTGTTCAATTGCTACAATTACTGGGTCTAGCTACAAATGTCAAGCTGGCACCACAAAAAGCAGTCAGCAGTCAATAGTCAGCAATTCTTATCTTATTTAATGTTCAATTTTGAATTTTGAATTTTGAATTTTGAACGACTTATGCTCCCCCGCTTCTCAAAGACTACTTAAGCATCAGCGGGGGTTTCTTGTAGGTGCGGTGGGGTACATTAGATTGCTATAATCCAAGACGCAAATATAAGAAAACTTTGCGACAGCCACTTGTTTAGTGATTTGGTAGTGAGGTTTGTTGTCTTTTCAGGTATTCATGACTACATCAACAATCGAAAGCCACGAGTCAGCTCATGAGCTTGGTAATTCCGACCTTAAGCTAAAAGATATTATCAAAAGCTTGCCACGAGAATGTTTTGAGCAGAATCGCCGCAAAGCCTGGACAAAAGTTCTGCTCAGTGTTTCGATGGTCTGCCTGGGCTATTTCAGCTTGATCATCGCTCCTTGGTTTCTCTTACCTCTAGCGTGGATTTTTACGGGTACTGCTTTAACCGGTTTTTTTGTCATCGGTCATGATTGTGCTCATCGTTCATTCGCTAAACGTCGCTGGGTCAACGATTTAGTGGGACATTTGATAATGATGCCGTTGATTTACCCGTTCCACAGTTGGCGTATTCAGCACAATTATCATCACGCTCACACTAACAAGCTGGATGAGGATAACGCTTGGCAGCCCATTTCCACAACACTTTATGAAAGTTGTGGAAAAATTAAGCAGTGGGGTTTCAAGGCGTTTCTACGGTATCGATTGTGGTGGATAGGCTCAATCATTCACTGCGGAGTTTTACACTTTAATTGGTCTTTATTCCAGAAGAAAGACCAAGCAAGTGTGAAGTTTTCTGTGGCTGTCGTCGTGCTTTTTGCTGCGATCGCATTCCCCATCCTCATCGCCACAACCGGGATCTGGGGATTTGTGAAATTCTGGCTGCTTCCGTGGCTAGTTTACCATTTTTGGATGAGTACCTTTACATTGGTTCACCATACTGCCCCGGACGTTCCTTTTGTGGCAGAATCTAAGTGGAACCAAGCCATAGCACAGCTAAATGGCACAGTTCATTGCGATTACCCCTCCTGGGTAGAAATCCTCTGCCACGATATTAATGTCCACGTCCCCCATCACATTTCAACTGCTATTCCTTCTTATAATTTGCGGATGGCTTATGGCAGTATCAAAGAAAATTGGCAAACGTATTTGCATGATGAGTGTCGGTTTTCCTTTTCTTTAATGAAGCGAATTACAGATCAGTGTCACCTGTATAGAGCCGATAGTGGCTATCAGTCTTTTAAAGACTATTTTGCAGGACGATAACCTCATAGCTTTAAGAAATAGATTCTGGCAATTCTGTAAACACAAATCTTGTTACGAAAATTGCCAGATATCACTCAGCTGCTTTACACTTCCAAAACTTCGGGATACCCAAACCCAACGTAATGCAATTGCAAAGTTTAAATGACTTTGCTTCAACAACTTCTTGTTTGACTCCAGTAAAAAAATCAAGTGCAATCAAATATTATCAAGTTAAATAATCCTCATGACGTTGAATCTCTTGAGGATACAACCAAGCTGCCCTTCACGCTTCAAGATTTGAAAGCTGCAATCCCATCTGAATGTTTTCAGCCCAATGTCGGGAAATCACTCTTCTACTTTTTTCGTGACATCCTGATTATCGGTTTACTTTATGCAGTTGCTCATTATCTAAATTCTTGGTTCTTCTGGCCAATTTTCTGGGTGATGCAAGGAACGATGTTTTGGGCTTTGTTTGTCGTTGGACATGACTGCGGACACCAATCTTTTTCTAAGAAGAAATGGCTTAATGATTTGATTGGACATCTTTGCCATACACCGATACTTGTTCCATATCACGGGTGGCGAATTAGCCATAGAACTCACCACAAAAATACTGGTAACCTCGATAATGATGAAAGCTGGTACCCACCAACAGAGTCACAGTACAAAGTGCTGAATTGGGTACATGATATAGGTCGAGATTACTTGTTTTTATTAGTTTATCCGGTGTATTTGTTTACGGGTAATCCTGATAAACGAGGTTCTCACTTTTTACCTAGCAGCCGATTTTTCAAAC
Source organism: Brasilonema octagenarum UFV-OR1 (assembly GCF_963888615.1). NCBI lineage: Bacteria > Bacillati > Cyanobacteriota > Cyanophyceae > Nostocales > Scytonemataceae > Brasilonema > Brasilonema octagenarum. The sequence goes on from NZ_CAWPKW010000330.1 coordinate 6,611, forward strand.
CCTCAGAAAAATGGGATGTCATCACCAGCACCACACTCTGGACTCTAATGGTAGGTTTGCTGTTGTTCTTCACCTATCAATGGGGTTGGATGTGGTTGTTGAAATACTACGTTGGACCTTATCTTGTCTTTGTCATTTGGCTAGACTTAGTCACATATTTGCACCATACTGACCCGGATATTCCCTGGTATCGTGGAGAGGATTGGACTTTCCTCAAAGGTGCTATTTCTAGCATTGACCGTGATTACGGTTTTATCAATCACATCCATCATGATATCGGTACTCATGTTGCTCACCACATCTTCCTGAACATTCCTCACTACAATTTGAAAAAGGCAACTGAGGCGATTAAACCAATTATGGGTGACTATTTCCGCAAATCTGATCTACCCATTTGGACTGCATTACGCCGTTCGTCCAGTAGCTGTGGTTTTGTTCCGGAGACTGGAGGAAAAGTTTACTATATATCCAAGAAAAAATTAGCTAAAGGCTAACAGAAACTGAAGAGTGAGAAGTTCATGAAAAACTCCCCACTCTTCATTTCATAACTTTGCTATTAATGCTTATCCAAATTTGCGTTCAATTACAAAGAAACTGGGTTTCTAATTAGACGCAGGATGTGTATTTTATAAAGCAGTGCTTTCCTGAGGCGAAGTACCCATTAATTTCAACCAACGAAAGTTCGCAACAAGTGCTTCTCCAAATGTTGGATACACACTGTATGGAACGCCAAAATCAACACAAACTTCTGCCAAGATTGGAGCTATTTTCGGATAGTGAATATGACAAATTTGGGGAAACAAATGATGAACAACCTGATAGTTAAGACCACCCAAATACCAATTTAAAAAAGCATTCTTTGGTGCAAAATCAACTGTTGTTTTGACTTGAGCAATTGCCCATTCATCGTCAATATCGTTTGACTCAGGATGTGGTTGAAGAAACTCTGCTGGAGCGAGAACATGAGCTAGCATGAAAACATTGCAAATCATTAAGCCATAGGTTATGTAAGCAATGCTAAATCCTACAATTACTTGTAGGGGAGTATATCCCACGGCAATTGGTATTCCTAAAAATAGTCCCAGCCAAATGACTTTACCCCCTAACAATATGAGCATTTCCAAAGGCTTGGGCGTAGGAATGATATGCTCATGATATTTGCGCTTGAATAAAGCCAGATGGATATCAGCAGCAGACCAATAAAACGGAATAATTGCATAGACTATAAAAATGAATAAATGTTGGAACTTATGATACCATTTATGTTCCATATATGGAGACATACGCACTAATCCATCTCCATGTATTTCGACATCATGTCCTAATATATTGGTGTATGTATGATGCAGGAAATTATGACGAAATCGCCACAAAGAACTGGATAAACCAATCACATCATAAGTTAAACCAAAAATAGAATTTACCCATTTGCGACTAGAATCACCACCATGATTGGCATCGTGCCCTACACTAAAACCAACGCCAGCAATACCTAATCCTAGAAGAACACAGCCAAATACCTTCATCCACATTATCGGTGGACCAAAAAGAGTAAATGTCCAAGCAGAAATGACCCATCCCAAGATAATTGCACTTTTGAGGTACATTGCGAGATTATCGCGCTTCGCAATGTTCTCAGATTCAAAATAAGCGTCAACTCGTTTATTGAGTTCCTTTCTAAAACCAACGTTCTTGGCAAACGTCACTCTCGTTTGTGTCTGTGTCATAAAAACTAATCGTTCAAATGAGCTATGAGTTGGCTTGAAAAAGTTTGCTATCAGGCAAAAATCCAAGTGACGTTGCTCAGATAGAAACACACAAGCCAAATCATCTCATTGTGGCAGATTATGCCAACTATCTACCAGAAAAAAAGAGAAATTTTCCAAATAAGGACGAAACCTTGTGCGTATGATTAAAATCGTCCATTTCCCTGAACAATATGCTTAACAGTCGTCAGGCTTTCTAAGCTAATCAATCCGCGTCGATGACCTTTTTGGTTGGACATCCCGAGAAACACCGCATCTCCTCGCGACGGGTTTCTAGAAAAACGTGGAGAAGCGTTGATGTAGCTAGAGGCACTATTCACACCCAAGGCAAACTGCCGACTTTCCTGGTAAGATTCAGTAACAATACAGTCAGCATGACCGCTGCTGTACTGATTAATCCAGGCGATCGCAGCCTCTAAACTATCCACCAATTTAAAAGCAATTGTCTTGGTTAAATAAGCGTTTCCCCATTCTTGTTCTTTAGCTAACTGTAACTGAGGAAAGGATTCAACCAATTCGGCATCTCCCTTAATTTCAAACCCCTTCTCCTTTAAGCTATTCCACAATGTCAGTAAAGAAGATGGCAAGGCTTGTCGATGAATCAGTACTTTTTCAATTGCGTTCACCGGATCTGGTTCACTTTGATGGCTGTCTATAATCAGCCAGCGCACCATTTCTAAGCTACCATTCGGCGACCAGTAAAGGTAACAGTTGCCCATAGCTGATTTGAGAACTGGGGCGGTGGAGTGGCGCACCACTTGCTGTATCAAGTTAGAACGTCCATAGGGAATCACTAAATTCAAGCATTGGTCTTGCGTCACTATATCCCGAATGGAACTTCCTTCTTCTGGTGTTATCAGCTGTAAACAACCTACTGGTAAACCAACTTCAGTCACAGCACTCACCAGTGCGTCGGCGATCGCCGCGTTAGAATTACTAGCTTCAGTACCCCCTCTGAGGATCAGACTGTTGCCTGTTTTTATACACAATCCTGCTGCGATCGCTCCCAATTCTGGAAACGCCTCATAAATAAACGCAATCACACCCAAAGGCATTAACTGTGTATAACTCTGAGAGTCATCTAGTTGATAATCAGCATGTCTGACTCGCCGCAGTGGATCTGATAATTCTCCCAAACGCTGCAATATATCTACCGCCATTTCCAACCGTTTGGGAGTCAGCTTCAGCCAATCGAGAATTAAATCTGGCACCGCCATTTCTCGACTCGCTTCTAGATCCAAGGTGTTTGCTTCTAGAATGTCGTCAAATGAAGCTGCCATCGCCTGTGCCATCGCTAACACAGCACGACTTCTGTCTACTCCTTTTGTGCTTCCTAGCTTTAGAGCAGCTTGATGAGCGCGTCTTGTGCGCTCAACTGGTTCGGGGCTAAGATCAAAAGCATCCACTGTCATTCCATTATCGCCTGTAGGTGAGCCATACCATCAGTGCTGGCAAAATAGCCAACAGCACCGCCACCATTGCCCAAGCAATAATGCCGTAACCATTTGCCAATCGTAGTGCCAATGGTAACCATATAATCACTAGCACGAAAATAATCCCAAGCGCTACAGGCAAATAGCTTTCTCCTAATCGAGGATGGACAACTTGCCAACTATTCCCTTTCCAGCGCCAAGCCCGCTTGTAGGGATAGGTAGTGGAAAGTTGCTCCAGTACATAACCATTATCTTCCACCACGAATATCTGCTGACAGCGATTGCAACCAAATGCTTCCGTCAGCGTAATAGGAATCAACTGCCCCCGCCGACGACAGGGACACGGGTATTCACTATTGAAGTCAATTTTGTCTGCTTTTTGAGGTTGCACAAGCGAACTTTTTACTTGAGCGTGTTTGCCAATAGCTGTGAAAATAGCATTCCCTGATTTACGTTATCAGGCAAGCTATTTTCCCATGAACTTTCTTTATAACATTAGCCAGTCTGGCTTACTCTTTTTTCTGGACAGATTTTCTTGAAATTCAGTGGTAGTACAATTCTATCACTGAACTACACTGATAATAGCCAGCTATCATAACTGAATAAGCATAAAGACTAAAGTGAATTTTCTTTTCACTTCAACCTTTATTCTTCAATATCGCCTTAACATCAGTATCAATTCAATATTTTTTATAGTATGATACTAACCACTGTACATATCTTTTTATAGAGTAGCGCATCTTACATCATTTTTTTTCGCTACACTTAATTTTTTTTCTTAATTATAAGTCATATATATTGGCATTTTACTGCAGTTATTTGCCAAAGTTTTCTCTTTATACATTACTTTTTATTTTCAAAGCGGGTAACGCGATTCGAACGCGCGACATTCACCTTGGCAAGGTGACGCTCTACCACTGAGCTATACCCGCAAACTCCACTCTTACTACTATCTCATAGTATGCATTCTTTGTCAACACCTTTTATTTGTTTAGTAGTTAGTAGTTAGCCACTAACCACTAACTACTAATCACTGACTATTCTGCAGACAGCTGTCCTACGCTGGCACTTTTCAGCGATGCTGACGAGAGAGAATGACCAGAAAAAGGCTCTGTGAGGTTTGAACGTAATTGCCGCATCAAACTAGCCATTTCTAAAGCACTCATGGCGTAATCCCAACCATGATTACTTTTAATGCCAGCACGTTCTAAAGCTTGCTGCATGGAGTCCACTGTTAAAATGCCAAAAACCACAGGAACACCAGTTTGAAACGCAGCAGCAGCAATTCCTTTAGCGACCTCAGAAGAAACGTAATCAAAATGAGGTGTTTGTCCTCGGATCACAGCACCCAGACAAATAACCGCATCATAACGACCAGAGACTGCCAATTGGCGAGCCACAACTGGAACTTCAAAACTGCCTGGTACGTAAATGTAGTCTACCTGAGAGCCGTTAGGATTGACATCAATACCGTGGCGTTTCAAGCAATCTTGACAACCTTCCACCAGCTTGCTAGTTACAAGGTCATTGAATCGACCAATAACAATTCCAAACCGCAAAGGTTCTGCCTGAGTAAAAGTTCCCTCAAAAACTGCCATAACCGCCTCTCATTCATCTATACTTCTTGCCAATATACATTCCTCTTGATAGATCCAGCCAAAAATAGACGCAGCCACACCACAGAGGGAAAATACTCTTCACTCTCTGTAACGTACCTGCGTCTGTAATATTTGTCAGTTTTTATGCGATTTGCCTGCGATACTCTTAAAGTAGTTGGTTAAACGACGAGAAAGTTTAACGCCCCAACGACAAGCACTAAAATGATCCAAGCTCCTGAACCAATCCACAGCAGTTTTCTAGATTCATTCCAGTTCTGTGGAGTCGCATAGGCAACAGGAACGCCAATGACCAGAACAAAAGACAGCGAAACCAGAGCTAATAAAGCCAGTTGGAATATAAAAGTCATTTTCCCTTCTCCCGAAACAGCAAACGAGTTACAAAAGATAAAATATTGTGCAGGTGAACACCGACAGTTTTTCCTTATTTGTTAAGCTAACAGAAAATTGACACATTTTAGTCATTTGTCCTTGATCCTTTGTGCTGACGATTAATGACTCATGACCGATGACTGATAACTATGGATTTAATTCTGTGCCATACAACAGCTGATTTTGACTCACTAGGAGCCGCAGTAGGACTGACACGCCTGTTACCTGGAAGTAAGATTGTGTTGAGTGGCGGTTCTCATCCACCCGTACGAGATTTTTTGGCACTGCATCGGGATGAGTATCAGCTGATGGAACGACGTTCGGTTAATCCCGACGAAATTCGTTCTTTAATTGTGGTGGATACGCAACAGCGCGATCGCATCGGCAAAGCTGCTGAGTGGTTAGAGCTACCCCATATTAAGAAAATTATCATTTATGACCATCACCAAGAACAACTTGGGGATATTCCCGCTACAGAAATAAACATTTCCCCTGTTGGAGCGACAACAACTCTAATTGTCGAGCAATTGCAAAAACAACACATTTCCCTGACAGCCGCAGAAGCAACTGTGATGGCATTAGGTATCCATGTGGATACTGGCTCTCTGACATTTGACTACACTACACCACGGGATGCCCTAGCCTTGGCTTGGTTGATGCAACAAGGGGCAAGTTTATCAGTCGTGAGTCAATATGTTGATCCTGGTCTTTCTCCCCAATTGCAACAACTCTTAAAGGTGTCGCTGGAAAAAATACAACATATATATATTAGGGGAAATAAAATTGCCTGGGTCAATTTGAAAACAGATAATTTCGTACCAGGATTGTCAAGTCTTGCCTCACAGTTGGTAGAGTTAACAGAAATAGATGCCTTACTGCTTTTCAACGAGTATGCTCTAGCAGAAGGTGAATCACGCTTGACAGTGATTGGGCGTTCCCAAATTCAAGGAATTCATCTCAATGAGTTATTCCAACCCCTGGGTGGCGGTGGACATTCCCAAGCAGCATCGCTGAACTTAAGAGGCGTAAACTCACAAGAAATTTTAAACCAACTCCTTGAGGGGATAAAAGCAACAATTCCCTATCCTCCTATTACCCGAGACTTGATGTCTTCCCCAGTTCGCACCATTCGTCCAGAAACCACAATTGCGGAAGCGCAGCGCACTTTATTACGCTACGGACACTCTGGTTTGTGTGTCGCTGATGCCCAAGGACAACTACTAGGTATTATTTCCCGACGAGACTTAGATATTGCCCTACATCACGGCTTTAGTCATGCTCCCGTTAAAGGTTACATGACAGTCAACATGAGGACAATTACCCCAGAGACGACACTGCCAGAAATCGAGTCAGTGATGGTGACATATGATATCGGACGCTTGCCAGTATTGGAAAACGGGCAGTTAGTCGGAATTGTTACACGTACTGATGTTTTGCGGCAATTGCATCAGGAACAACAGAGGGGGAGAGGGAAAGAGGAACAGAGTGGAGGAGGGGGACAAAAAAATATTAAATCTCCCACTCTAGAGGAATTACATTCACGGCTTGCACCGCAGTTGTGGCAATTGTTAACTAAAGCATCACAAGAAGCAGAAAAACGCGGTTGGCATCTTTACCTTGTTGGGGGAGCAGTACGCGACTTGCTACTTGCTGAAGAAGCTTCTGGCACTTTATTGATTAAAGATATTGACTTAGTCGTTGATGGTTTTCACAAAACAGCAGAAGTGGGTGCTGGTGTGGAACTGGCAAAAGCACTACAGCAACTTTACCCAACAGCACGTTTAGAAATTCATGGGGCTTTTCAAACTGCAGCTTTGCTGTGGCATAAAGATCCAGAATTAGATTCATTATGGGTAGACATTGCCACTGCTAGAACAGAATTCTATCCTTACCCCGCAGCAAATCCTGAAGTTGAGGCGAGTTCGATTCGTCAAGACTTGTATCGTCGAGATTTTACCATCAACGCAATGGCACTGCGACTGACACCTCCCCGCGCTGGTGAACTACTCGATTTTTTTGGCGGATTGTTAGATTTACAGGCAAAGCAAATTCGGGTGTTGCATGCTAACAGCTTTATTGAAGATCCCACCCGCATCTATCGCGGTGTACGCTTTGCTATGCGGCTCGGATTTCACTTGGAGCCTCAGACAGAAGAATATATCCGCTATGCTATCACCAGCGGCGTTTATGATCGCACCACCCGAGAAAATAGCAAAACTCCAGCACTGCAAACTCGACTGAAAACGGAATTGAAACATATCCTAGAAGCCCCCTACTGGAAGCCAGCTTTGCAATTACTGGGAGACTTGGGAGCTTTGCAGTGTATTCATCCCACCCTCAAGATAGACGAGGAACTTCTGGGGCAATTGCGTTTGTTAGAACGTTGTTTACGACGCTTTGACTCTCAGCAAACCCTCATCCACTGGCAAATGCGCTTGGAAGCTCTCATTGCCCACTTAGCAGCAGAATACCGAGGACATGTGGCAAAAAATCTGCAATTGCCCGAAGATAGCATCAACCGGTTATATTGCATTGCACAACATCAACAAAAAGTCAATAAAAATATCTCCTCTTTGGAAGCAGAGGGAGGAGTGGATGAGGTACGTCCCAGTCAAATCGAACAGTTATTGCGTCAGTACGATGTACCAATGCTGATTTTAATCGCTGTGCAAAGTTCAAGAGGTGTCAGGCGTAAGATTTGGCAATATTTGACTGTTTGGCGTAACATTCAGCCCATTTTAAATGGAAATGATTTGAGGAAACTGGGATACAAACCAGGACCCCAGTATCGGCAAATGCTTGATGATTTACTTGCTGCTACGTTGGATGGAGTTGTTTGCAATAGGGATGAGGCTGAGGAGTTTTTAGCTAAACATTATCCTCAGTTGTGAAAATAAGCACGTGGCGCGAAATTCACACAGCCGTGGGAGTGTCAACTGAACGTTTATAGACACCATAATTCTTGCTGTTTTTTGTTCATACTTTTAATATGACGAATGAGAACTGCCAAAGGATTGATGCCCTTTAAAATTAACAATATCATCCAGCAAAGTGCTTTGAGTTGACTGAAGGCTGTAGGTCGAGTTAACCCCTCATGAATCGCAATCCGCGCTTCATCTAGAAAACCTTCATATTCCTCTACAATCGGAGAATCATGGAACACCGTGATGTTAATCCCATCAATCCCACTCACCCAGTTTTTTCCCATCTGGATTCTCTGTAGTTGAGCGACTTCAAGGTGGTATAAGTCGTGATAGTTAATGCAAACACCTCGTACTTTCAGCGGCTCATTGGCAATCTTGATTGGAACTAAACTGATAGAACCTAGTGTTTTCTTGAAACAGACAACCTTGGAGTTTTTTGCAGAGGTATCTATGAACCACCTTACCAAAGCTGTCCAAGCGGTGTAATAGTAAAACAAAAATACTTTGTGTCTCTTCTCGAAACCAACGCGTTGAACTTTTTGAAAAACTTTTTTTACCTCTAAAGTTTGCTTACACTCAACAGGAGTCGGTGAGCCTTTTGTTTCTTCCAAAAACACAAACAAGTAATAAGGGATTTCAGGATAACATCTTTTCAGTCCCCAACCCCTCTTGAAGTCTTGCTGTAATGCCAGACACTGCTTTAACCGACGCTTGATGTCACAATGATGTTTGTATAAAGTGTCGGGTGATAGCTGATCACGACGCTTGTGAATCACAAATGCACGCAGCAACAATTGTTTCATGCGGCGAGCAAAAACAGTCTGTCCTGCATTTAATAAAGGTGTTTCAAAAGTCCATAATGCTAGCAGGGCTTGTTTTTGCCGTGGAGTGAGTTGATTTCGTTCCGGTTGCTTCTGTATCTGGTTATTCATAAATAAAGTTTGAGTGACTCACTTGCTACAACCATCAACACCAACCCTACTATGCATGACTGCTTACTCTTTCTGTTTTTCTTAGAATTGGTGCTGGTATTGTTGCGTTGAAAAAATATTAGATGCTCCCGGTTTGTCTGCTTTGACGTTTCTATTGACGAATTTTATACAATTTCTCGCAGCTTTCTTTACAAAATTTTATATATGTTAGTTTCAAACGAAAAGTTAAGTTAAAAGGGTAAACGCACTCATCACGCTCTAGTTTCTATGGCTTCCTGGAAGAGAGCGCAAAGCCGAAAACTTTCGTTCCAGCATTTGCTTTTACAAGTCAGCCATTCACAAGAAAATCTCACAAACCTTGCCATGAAAATTTAGCTTTCCCCCTACACACGCTCTTATCCTCTGTCGGGAAACAAGGACTATGGCACAAAGTGCCACGCTACGCGAACAGTACTGGCTCCCCTAAACCCTCATACCCTTACACCCATTTTTCAAGCTAGAAGCTTCGAGACATTCCGGAATTGTTTACTGCTATGATGTAGTTAATATCAAACCTCAACACGCCTCACATAGCTGACATGAAGTAGTAGAAGAAAACTGTTGCTCGAAGACAACGAATGTCAATAAAGAAAAATCACCAAAAACTCAGCAAGTTTGATAAAAAGCAGCCATGCGCTAAATAGTTTTTAAAAACTTATCTCTACAAAGAGCCGCCGGATATGTCTATGGCTAGCTCTATTTGCTCGCCCCTATTGTGCGCGTTCGATAGGTAGGCGCTATTTGGTCATATTGAGGTTTGAGTATGCAGAAAAAATCAATAGTTTTAGCTGAGAATTTAGCTTACGAACTCAGTTCAACCAGGACTTTATTTAAAGGCGTCCAAATAAGCATTGGAGAAGGTGAGCGCATTGCTTTAGTCGGTTCCAATGGTGTTGGTAAATCTACCCTGTTAAAGATTCTTGCAGGTCAACTCAACCCCACGACAGGTTCTGTTGTACGTCATGAAACAATTTACTATTTGCCTCAAATCAGTACCATAAAACAGGACATCAAAGCAGATACAGTCTTCAATTACCTGAGTTCTATTTCTGAGGAATGGTGGAAAATTGAAGAGATTTTAGAAGCAAGATTCAGCACGACACTTGACTTGTCCTTACCGCTTTTCAATCTGAGTGGTGGGGAACTCACAAAGCTATTTCTGGCTATTGGTTTATCTAGTGAACCAAAGGTGTTACTACTGGATGAGCCAACGAATCATATGGACTTGATGGCGTTAGAAAGTTTGAGGTTTTTTCTTAACGACTTTGATGGAGCGTTTATTATTGTCTCTCACAAACCATTTTTTCTAGACCAAGTTACTGATATAACTTGGGAACTAACACCAGAGGGTGTGAAAGTTTACGGAGGAAATTTTTCGCTGTATCGAGAACAAAAGGAAATAGAATTGGAGGCGAGAGTGCGATCGCACGAAGTCGCAAGAAAAGAACTCAAACGCACCAAAGCTTCAGCGTTACAGGAACAGCAACGAGCAGCTCAATCTAGCAAAAATGGTCGAGCCAAATTTCTCAACGGTAGTGTAGATAGAGCAGCTGCAGGACTGCTTAAAACAAAAGCCGAGGTTTCAGCAGGAATTGCAAAAAACAGACATGAAGCGGCGGTAGCAAAGGCGACTCAAAGAGTTGCAGAAACTAAGGTTAAAACAACGAAGGCAACAAGTCTTCAACTAGAAGAAAGAAGCCAAAAACGCAGAAACCTTATTGATATTCAGGGTGCAAATCTCAAGGTAGGAGAACACCTGCTGATTTCAAATATCCAGCTTCATGTGTCCTCTGGTGACAGAATAGTTATTGCTGGTGCTAATGGTTCAGGTAAATCTAGTTTGGTAAATGCGATCTTGGGAATGCAGAATACAACAGCGATTTTACAGTCAGGTGAGATTTTACTTGCTCCTGCGATGAAAGCTGTGTACCTCGACCAAACTTATGAACTGGTGAATCGAAAGCAGACGATTCTGGAAAACATGCAAGCTGCTAATCCTAATCTCAATTATCAACTTTTGCGTCAGCAGTTGGGACACTTCCTTTTTAAAGAGGATGATGTACACAAAAGCGCATCGGTGTTAAGTGGAGGTGAGTTGGCAAGGTTGGCGATGGCCATCATTAGTATTTCACAAATCGACCTGCTGATTCTCGATGAGCCAACGAATAACCTGGATCTTGAAACGGTTGACCAAATGATTGAGGGTATCAATGAGTATCAAGGTGCGCTTTGGGTTATTTCCCACGATTTGGATTTCTTGAGTCGGATTAATATCACTCAAGCTTACAAGTTGAGTGAGCAAGAGTTTGAACAGATGACATATTTACCTACTGAATCGGATATGTATTATCAAGAACTACTAGGCTCTCAAGATGGATAATGTTGATACTGAAGCGTTTCAGAAGTATTTGCGTTCAAAAAAGCTGTATGCCAAAGCTAGATAAATAAGCTTGAGAAAATTTTTTTACTTTTTCCGTAATTTATGAAACATCCATTGTAGTAAGCATTGTCAAAATTCACACGTTCAAGAGAAAAATAATGCCTACTACATTTGCAGTTCTCAAAGAAGGTTCAACTGGCGCTAATGTTAGCGAATTGCAGAAAAACTTGACCACATTAAAGTATTACACAGGTGGTATCGATGGTAACTTTGGCAGCAAAACAAAAGATGCTGTGATCAAGTTTCAACAATCCAACGCGGTCAAAGTTGATGGTATCGTTGGTTATGAAACCCAAGCTGCGATACTACGTGAAGTTTGGATCTCCAAGCAACCAACCTTAAAAGAAGGTTCACAAGGTCAAGAAGTTAAAAATCTTCAGGAGTTGCTAAATGGCACTGGCGAACTTCCTAAAGGTCAGTTTGGTACAATTAAAGTTGACGGTGTTTTTGGTCCAAATACTAAAGCTGCTGTTATCAAGTTTCAAAAATCTACTGATATCGCAGCAGATGGTGTTGTTGGACTTAAAACATGGAAGCAATTATCTTTCCGCAAGTCTTATAATATGTCTCCAGAACAAATTGTTCTCAATGGAATTTTTAACTTAGCTTGAGAAAGTAGAAGTACGTTGTTAGAGATAGCATAAAAGTTGTGACGTTTAATGCTAGATTTCTTCATCAAGTTATTTAGTTGATTCCACAGGCTCCATACGTGCTTTCCATCCTTCACGGATAGATAGGCGGTTATGGAGCCTGGTGCTATCTAAAGAAGCCCTATGGTAACGGTAGATAAATAATGCGGTCTTGATATTCATCATCCTCAGAAACAAGAGCCACTAAAATCAATTCTTCAAGGTTTTCGCCAATGCTTAAATTTGGATTCAGGATAAAAATTTCTGGTATGTGACGATTAGCTGCGATGTGTTCAGCCAAATGTACTCGCATGGAAGTCCGGTTATTTGTCACCAGCACAAACTTATTATCTTCACACCAATAAAGAATTTCTGGATCGAGTGTGCTTTAAAGGAGGCGTTTTTGGCTCTCCCACTACCTTGATAATGATATCAGGTTCTCGCAATCTAATTTGGTTGGGATAGATAGGATTCACATTTTCATCAATCAGATATTTCAATGCCATTTGCTTGTTTCTTGGCTTTTCTTTCTGCTCTGAGTTGCCGAAGTTTCTCGGAAACTGGTGGGGGATTAAGTCGCTGTTCTTCCCTCATTGTGTGACCGTGTTCTATCCAGTTTTTCATATAAGCACTCACAACTTCTTTGTTTTGTAAGTAATAAAGAATTGTTGCATAAACTTGTTCTAAAGTTAGTGATGTATCTGAGCAATTTCCTCTGGAGTGCGACCGAGATCCATGTATTCATAAAGAATTGTTTCAATACCAATCCTTGACCCCTTGAGCCGAATATCACCAGGAGTTAAGAAGTTAAAATAATCTGTTATTTGCGCTGTAGACATCGTTTTCGTTGTGCCAAATGTAGTGATAAATACAGGACTTACGCAAGAAAAACGTGGTTGTGTCATTGCGAGGTAAGGAAGCAATCTCACAATCTTGTTTTTTCGTAACTCGTGTGTAAGTCCTACAATAATTTCTTTACAAGTCTTTCCCCACACCCCACACCCCACACCCAGGAGCGAAGCAACGATAAATGTAACATAAGCGACAAAACAATAATTGCAAAAAATTATCTCAAACTAAATCTCTATCTCCCCACAAGCTCAGCACTCAAGCATAAGCAGTAAAGCAGACAGGCAAGTTATAATTTTTGTGCAGATGAACGTAACAAAAATTTATGACTAACCCCCTTCTACAATCCTTTTTCGTCGGTAGAGCAGCTGCGGAAATCCTCACCGAGAGATTGGAGTTCGCCATTACAGATGCTTTATCGGAACTCGGCAAATGGGACGCTGAAACTAGAGAGCAAATGCGCCAATTTACTGAAGAGGTCATAGAGCGGGCAAATCGTACAGCAGATGCTGCTGGTGCGACTCAAACAACAGGCGGCTATGGAGAAACTGGTTCAACGTCAGTTGACTTACAAGCCACGATTGATGAACTACGAGCAGAAATAGCTACATTGCGAACAGAATTACAACGCTATCGCACTGGAAATTCTTTGTAGAAAGGTTGCTGCGCAGCAACCTTTCTACTAGAAAATTATAAAGGAACAGTTTTGGAATCAGAGTGTCTTTTCTTCCTACTGACTCGGTCAAAAACCAGCGGTACGCAAAACATATGGAAAAAGGTTATTCAGATAAGGCATACCGCTGGAATAGCGAAAACTACTCTCGTAGACGGCGTTTTTTGGACATTTGGTCTTTTGTCTTGACTTTATTGTTCAGGCTGTGGCTGTACAACAAATCTTGGAGTTACCCAGGAGGAGTCAGCGAAGTCAAACAAGCTGCTCGACGTAAGGCTCAAGCGGTATGGATTCGCAATACTCTGCTAGATTTAGGACCAACGTTTATCAAAGTTGGGCAACTGTTCTCTACCCGTGCTGATATCTTCCCTAGCGAGTATGTTGAAGAACTAGCCAAGCTACAAGATAAAGTGCCTGCATTTAGCTATGAGCAGGTAGAAGCGATTATTGAGCAAGAACTAGGCAAGAAAATTCCCCAACTCTACCAAAGTTTTGAACCCATACCTCTAGCTGCAGCAAGCTTAGGACAAGTACACAAAGCTGTACTGCATTCGGGAGAAGCTGTTGTTGTCAAAGTCCAACGTCCTGGTCTTAAAAAACTTTTTGAAATAGATTTACAAATTCTCAAGGGAATTACACGCTACTTTCAAAACCATCCTAAATGGGGACGTGGACGCGATTGGATGGGCATCTACGAGGAGTGTTGTCGCATTCTTTGGGAAGAAATTGATTATCTCAATGAAGGTCGCAACGCTGATACTTTTCGTCGTAATTTTCGTACCTACGACTGGGTAAAAGTTCCACGCGTCTACTGGCGTTACACTTCATCGCGGGTATTGACTTTAGAGTATGTTCCTGGTATAAAGATTAGCCAATACGAAGCAATAGAAGCAGCAGGTTTGGATCGGAAAATTATTGCCCGTCAGGGTGCCCAAGCATACCTGCTTCAGCTACTCAATGATGGGTTTTTCCATGCTGACCCCCATCCCGGCAATATTGCCGTCAGTCCTAATGGTGCTTTGATATTCTATGATTTTGGCATGATGGGGCGCATCAAAACCAATGTGCGTGATGGACTGATGGACACGCTGTTTGGTATTGCTTCAAAAAACGGCGATCGCGTTGTTCAATCTCTCATTGATTTGGGAGCACTCGCGCCAGTAGAGGACATGGGACCTGTACGGCGTTCTGTCCAGTTTATGCTGGATAATTTTATGGATAAGCCCTTTGAAAATCAATCGGTAGCTGCTATTAGTGACGATTTGTACGAAATAGCATATGGTCAACCGTTTAGATTTCCCGCCACCTTCACTTTTGTGATGCGAGCTTTCTCGACACTCGAAGGTGTAGGAAAAGGGTTAGATCCAGAATTTAATTTTATGGAAGTTGCCCAACCATATGCCATGCAGCTTATGACCAATATGAATGGTTCTGATAGCAATAGCTTTCTCAATGAATTGAGTCGTCAAGCAGTTCAGGTCAGCAGTACTGCATTGGGACTACCACGCAGGCTGGAAGACACACTCGAAAAGCTAGAACGGGGAGACGTACGTGTCCGTGTCAGATCTGTTGAAACAGAGCGTCTGCTACGACGGCAAACCAGTATTCAGCTGGGGATGACTTATGCTGTTATTGTGAGTGGTTTTACGCTTTCGGCTACGATCTTATTGGTAAAAGAATATATATGGTTGGCAACGCTTGCAGGTTTGATCGCAGTTGCAGTGTCAGGTTTACTGATTCGACTGCTGATGCGCCTCGACCGCTACGACCGTATGTCATAAATTTTCTAGAAGGTATATGAAACTTAATTTTACCGGTGTTACTGATCCGGGACTTATTCGTTCTAATAATCAGGATGCTCACTATATCGACCAACAGGGGCGCTTCTTCATTGTCGCTGATGGCATGGGTGGTCATGCAGGAGGTGAACAAGCAAGCCGTATTGCGACAGGGCAAATTGAGGCGTACTTGAGTGCTAATTGGGATTCCTCTAAGCCTTCGCAGGAGTTATTAAAGGAAGCTTTATTACAGGCGAATGAAGCGATTTTGCTTGATCAGCAAAATCATCCGGAACGTTCTGACATGGGCACAACAATTGTAGTCGTCATTTTTCGTCCCCAAGAGCCACCTTTATACGCTCATGTTGGTGACTCAAGGCTATACCGTTTTCGAGATTCGCAATTGCAGCAAATCACAGAAGACCATACTTGGATAGCACGCGCTATTAAAATGGGTGAAATTACGCAACAAGAAGCCCGGATTCATCCCTATCGTCATGTGTTGTCTCGGTGTTTAGGGCGTGAAGACGTCAATCAAATTGATGTGCAACAACTAGATGTGAAAAGGGGCGATCGCCTACTGTTATGCAGTGATGGTTTAACAGAAGAACTCGCCGATCCGAAAATTGCTGACTATCTCCAACTAAGTGTGCCGAAAAAAGCTGCTGTTTCCCTAGTTGAAGCTGCCAAAGAGCACGGCGGACACGATAACATCACCGTTGTTATTGTCGCGTTGGAGTAGGAAAGAGGTTTTTCAAAACAGGACTTTAGCTAAAGCACTGCTTATCTATCCGTGATATAAGAAAAATGTCATGTGCGGCTTTAGCTATGTCAATTCTTGACTCCAATCAAAGTTACACTTTCAGCCGATACTTTGAGCTTGGCTTTGAAGCTAGCGAACTCGCTCAAGAATTTGGCTATAGTTTAACTCGAAAAACGCTCAATTTACCCCAGTTCCCTGATGAACTTGACCGTTTGGGAGAATTGCGCGCTCGCATTGAGGAAGTACTACCATTTGTACCGTTGACGAACGAACTCGCAAGACGAGAAATTCTCATCTCGCGAGTGGTGACGGAGTTAATTCATTACACACAGGCAGAATTACGAATTGAATATAGTCTGAAGGTTTCTAATTGGCTGCAGGGCAATTTAGATTATTTGCTACGGGTAAATTCCGTTAATCAACTATTAGTCATTGAGGCAAAATACGAAGATTTAACGCGAGGTTTTACGCAGTTAGTCGCTGAATTAGTGGCACTCGACCAGTGGTCAAGAGCAACTACAATTGAACAACAGCCAATTTTAATTGGCGTTGTTTCTACAGGTACAATATGGCAATTCGGTAGGCTTGACCGTAACATAAAGCATTTTGAACAGGGGATTAATAGCTATCGAGTTCCTGAAGATTTGGAACAAGTGATGCGAATTTTAGTAGCAGCTTTGAAAGGAAACAATTAAAAAAGCACCAGGAGCATCCCATTCTAAGTTCCATAAACCTGGGACCAAGTTGTGACGAGGAAAACGACAACTGCTGCGATCGCCAACAACCCTTGAATCAAATTGCCAACCAGCGTACCTGCGACAATTCCTATACCAGCTTTAATCGCTAGTCCAAAATCTCGTCGATAAAGATACTCACCGATAATTGATCCAACAAGTGGTCCGAGTAACATTCCAAGTAATGGACCACCAAAAGGTAGTGCTGGCAAGAATCCTAAGAAACCTAGTACTAACCCAACAATTGCACCAATTTGTCCCCACTGACTTGCACCTGCTTTTTTTGCACCCAAGTAGCTTGCTAAAAAATCAACTCCCACACTCAGGAGTAAAACAACAACTGTGACAATGAGTGGTGTTTGTATTGCAGCAAAAGAATCACTTATAAATCCCCAAATGATAATTGCTATTAAAATTAAACTGGCTCCTGGAATCGCAGGAACTACAGCACCGACAATACCCACAGCCATAACGGCAACTAGTAACCAATAAAGAATTTGCATAATTTTTTCGTTGTTGATTTTGCTATACACCAAATAACAGTTATCAGTTATCAGTTATCAGTGAGCGATTAAAAATTATTTGTTCCCTGTTTACTGTTCACTGTTAAGCGTTCACTGTTCACTGTTTACTGTTCACTGTTCACTGTTAAGCGTTCACTGATTCAAAGTAACAGCTAATTTATCTGCAATTCCCGCAATCCAATTTTCATCTTGTTTAGTGTAACTGCGAGGAGCATTCGCTGCCAAAATTAAGACTCCATCTTCACCAATGGGTTGACAAATGACACCTTGAGTGTTTTCTGGCAAATAATCAAATTCAACTCTTCCTGGGTAAACTTTTAAATCTACCAGATAAACTGCCTTGTGTTTTTCTAGCACTCTTTTTAAGATTAGTCCTGGTACAACTTCCGACTTGGGACTTAGAATTCCCCGACGTAACAAAACTTTATTTTTGTAGAAAACGACGAGCGATCGCGTCACAGTATTAGTTAACAACAAATGTGATGCCCAGGCTAGTTCTGTTTTCACAGTTTGCGGTAAATCCGGTGCAAGTACAAAACCTTCTTCACCAGTCAGTTGTACGGCTTCAGGTAAACGCGGTTGTACTTGCTGCCAAATTAACCCTACTAAAATCAAGACAGCACTCAAAATCACACCCAAAACATCTGCACGCGCTTGAGAATTTGTTAATTCGCTTGAGAGCAAACGGTTAATCAGCAATAGGACAGCGCCCAACCCACCTACTACGATAGGTAGACGCCGCAGAACCCTATTGGGGTCGGATTTAGTCATGAGTCGTAAGTCCGTATTATCCCCTTGTTGTTATTCGTCTCCTGGTTCAATAATGCGTTGAAATAAGTAACCAGTTCCTCTTGCCGTGAGGATTAATTCTGGATTACTTGGATCATCTTCTAATTTTGCACGTAAACGGGAGATATGTACATCGACTACACGAGTATCCACATGGCGTTCTGGTGTATATCCCCAGACTTCTTGTAAAATTTCTGAACGGGAGAAAGCTTCTCCAGAACGGCTGACTAACAACTCTAGTAAGCTAAACTCCATGCCTGTCAAGCGAATGCGCTCATCGCCTTTATACACTTGCCGCTTATTCGTGTCAATTTTGATAGTAGCAACGTGAATCACTCCAGAACTAGGAATACCAGAGGCACCTGTTTTGTCCACACGCCGTAGCACTGAGCGAATGCGGGCTTCTAGCTCCTTAGGGGAAAAAGGTTTGACTACGTAATCATCAGCACCTAATTCTAAACCCGTAATTCGGTCAGCAACGTCCCCCAAGGCTGTTAACATAATAATAGGGACATCTGATTCTTTACGTAATTCTTGGCACACGCCGTAACCATCTAGCTTCGGCATCATCACGTCTAAAACCACTAAGTCAGGCTCTGCTTTGCGAAAAGTATCCAGAGCTTCCTCCCCGTCACCAGCTGTTACCACATCGTAACCAATCATCGAAAGCCGCGTTTCTAAAATCCGGCGAATACTGGCTTCGTCATCTACCACTAGAATTTTTTCTTTATGACTTTCCAAGTTTGTCAATACTCCTTAACTAAAATTTTTCATGATTAATTTTTACTACCATATTATTAAGATATCATTTCACAAATTGATTGAAAAAAACCCGCATGTACTACAATAATTGGATTTTAGTTTGCTGAAAAACTTAAGCAAAGATTAAGAATATTTCATAAGATTAAGAATGCCAAAGCCAAAAAGTTATTACGTTTGTAACGAATGCGGAGCAGAATCCCCTCAGTGGTTTGGTAAGTGTCCAGCTTGCGGCACCTACAACTCTTTAGAAGAGCAAATTAATATTCAGTCATCAACAGATGTGCCAAGTCGCGGAGTGAGTGGATGGCATGGTCAAGCAGGGGGAGGCAAAACTCCTGCAACTAAACCAGCCAAACCGCGAGCTTCTTTGACTTTTGATCAGATTAGCGATCGCCAAGTCACACGTTGGGCTTC
This sequence comes from Brasilonema octagenarum UFV-OR1, assembly GCF_963888615.1. Taxonomy (NCBI): domain Bacteria; kingdom Bacillati; phylum Cyanobacteriota; class Cyanophyceae; order Nostocales; family Scytonemataceae; genus Brasilonema; species Brasilonema octagenarum. The sequence goes on from NZ_CAWPKW010000330.1 coordinate 26,048, forward strand.
TGGCTATGAGGAGCTTGATAGGGTGCTTGGGGGTGGAGTTGTTCCTGGTTCAATGGTGCTGATAGGCGGTGAACCAGGAATTGGGAAATCTACGCTGCTGTTGCAAGTATCGAATAAACTGGCGCAGAGATACCGCATCCTCTACGTATCTGGAGAAGAATCAGGACAACAGGTGAAGTTAAGAGCCTCTCGTTTGGGAGTGACAAAATCCCTCAGTCTAATAGGTGATGGTAACGGTAATGGGAAACCAGCACAAGAAACTCCCGAAGTAACTCTCCAAGAAATGCCGAAAGTAGAGGAAGCTGAGGGTATAGGTGCTGATTTGTATATTTTGCCAGAAACAGACTTGGAAGAGATTTTGCGGGAGATGGATTCACTCAAACCCAATGTGACAATCATTGATAGTATTCAAACAGTGTTTTTCCCTGCTCTAACTTCTGCACCAGGTTCTGTCGCTCAGGTACGCGAATGTACCGCAGCTTTGATGAAGGTGGCAAAACACGACGACATCACAATGTTAATTGTGGGACACGTTACCAAAGAAGGGGCGATCGCCGGACCAAAGGTATTAGAACACTTAGTTGATACAGTGTTGTATTTTGAAGGTGCGCGCTTTGCTTCTCACCGGTTATTACGGACAGTTAAGAACCGATTTGGGGCAACTCACGAAATCGGCATCTTTGAAATGGTTGACCACGGACTGCGAGAAGTCCCCAACCCTTCAGAACTCTTTTTAGGTAACCGCGATGATCCGGCTCCTGGTACTGCAATTGTCGTTGCTTGTGAAGGGACACGCCCGATTGTCGTTGAATTGCAAGCTTTAGTCAGTCCTACCAGCTACCCCTCACCACGTCGGGCGGGTACAGGTATAGATTATAACCGCTTAGTGCAAATTTTGGCAGTGCTAGAAAAGCGGGTGGGGATTCCAATGTCAAAGCTGGATTCTTATGTGGCGTCTGCAGGTGGGTTGAATGTAGAAGAACCAGCAGTGGATTTGGGAATAGCGATCGCCATTGTTGCCAGTTTCCGCGACAGGATTGTCGATCCTGGTACCGTACTTATAGGGGAAGTTGGCTTAGGAGGACAAGTCCGCTCAGTATCGCAAATGGAACTGCGGCTAAAAGAAGCAGCAAAGTTGGGATTTAAAAGGGCAATTGTTCCAAAAGGGCAAAAATACCCGGACTATAATATAGAAATTTTGCCAGTCTCAAAGGTCATAGATGCGATTATTGCAGCGATACCGCCGCAGCAGGGGCTGACAGAAGAAGATTTGGCACCGGATGAGGAGGATGAGGAGTAGAATTATACCTCTGGTCGCTTGCACCCTATCCATTACCCACATCTTTCTTAAGATGGCTGTAAGGCAGACAGGGAGGGGACATGTCAAGTAAACAACGGCGGCATGATTGACAAAGTGGATATTCTAGGAATTCCAGTTTTCTCAGCCACGAGGCTCGCCGGACAGGCAAGAGGGTGTGTCACCAGTAAGTCGGCTTCTCGTGCAGCCTCCATCAGGTCATAGTATGTTGCCCGTAAATGGGGCATCGTTAAATAGCTGATGCCATAATCAAGAACCTGTTGAGACTCTGACAGCAACTGGATGAACTGTCCTACTTGTTCAACATTGATATACCCATCAGGTCTAATTGCACAAAACTCAATCCCTTCCGATTCAATCATCTGGCGAAAAATCTCGCTGGTTGCTATTACAGCACGATGTCCTCGTGCGTGTAATTCAAGAGCTAGAGCAATAAAGGGAAATACATCCCCAAAAGAGCCACTGGTAGCAAGCACAATATGTTTGCTCATTGTTTTACCGTTCTGGAAATTGGAGATGACGTTGATGAATTGATTTGTCATATTTGACTGACACCATTTTTAGAAATGAATTGTCAATTGAATTATCAGATTGAATCATGATTTCAATGGCAAGAATTCTATTTATTCATGAATTCTATCTTTAAATTTCAACTCAAAATAATCATATTTTCTTTAAAATTATTTAACAATAATCAATACATTTAGCATAAAAAAACATGTTAAATGTATTGATCTAATTTGTGATTTTTGAAATTGTAAATAAAAAAATTATTCTAATTCGATTATTTATACGTATGATTCAAACTGTGAACTCAGAAAATAATAATCCGAAATAAATGGCTTGCTCTTGAGTAAGTCGGCGTGAAAAAATCAACCTATTTAATGAAATGTTAAATCTGCAGATAGCTTGAAAATAGGTTATTTCACAGTTTTTTCAACAATTAACATACATTGGTTTTATTATGCTGACTTACCTAACATTGTGAGCTGCGCTGCATGAGTTCGTCCAGAAAGGATGATATCCAAGATGGTTCCGAAGTTCGACGGGGTAAGGAGACTTTACACCATTGGATCTGACGTACAAAAAATAGGGCAGACTTCTGTTTCTCCTATCTTGGCAGAAGTTATCAGCTCCAAATTCGGTGAAGCTGCCGATGCTCCAGCTCTTAGCCGCCCAAAGGGCGATCGCTGGTTTGCTGGAATTATCTTGGGAGTGGCACACACTTCACCGAAATTTGCCACCACCTTAAGTGCGATCGCCTCAACTGAAATCTCTCACCTAACTCAAGATATCTCAATCCCAACACGACACAGCGAGTACGCAACAGGTGCAACTCACACTCTCATAACCACACTACCAACTCTAGATATACTTCCAGTACGTTGGTTAGTGGTAGAACTGTTGGTTTTGCTATCTCAAAAAGGTGACGAGTACGCCCAAACCGAAGCAGGGGGGCAATTATTGCAGCAACTCAAACCTACTCGCTTCTTTAAAAATGGAGTACTTGCCTTTAACTGTGCGCAAGTTCCTCGTTGGTTAGCCATCAGTCATGAAGCAGCCGAAGCCTATAAAACTTCTGCTAGTCCTCAGATAAAGCAAGGTTATTTGCTTGATGTGGGTGAACAGTGGTTATGGAGTTTGATGCCAACAGACTTAAATCTCAGTCAACTCAAAAGTGACATCTCGGTATCGGGTGCTACTACAGACACTTTTGTGGCATCTTTGGGCATAGATGCAGAACGTTGGTTTAGTTGCGTTGCTTTGGGACTTGCGTTGGTATCGCCAAGAATTGCTGAGGTTTTGTCTGCGATTGTGCCAGGTAAGGTTCCATCTGGCAGCATCGCCACAAGCGTTCCTGTCACAACCGTAGTTTCTCCACCACCATCTGAACAAACAATACTCGACTCGGTTCTCCAAGAAGAAGGATCGCTACAGCGATGACTATTGACGAACAACTGTTATCTCGTGTTGAAGCCTTACGTATTCCTTTGGATGATCCCGACTTGCCCATCGACTGGAAAGACTGGTATCACTTCCTTCTTTGGGATCTACAGGGAAAAATACGGATACTGGTGAACATAGCGCTGGTGGGAAGACCAGAACAGGGAGAGATTCAAGTCAGTTTTTTGATTAATATAGCTAGCGACCTGCTTCCTGCAGAATACCACATTGATATTCCCATAGCAACATTTGGTACTGCCTTGAGTTTGGAATGGCAACCCGACATGGTGCGCCAAAACCCCTTGCGGATTTTCGGAAACGGACTCAACCTAGAAATTAACGGCAAGCACTCGACGCTAGAAGTCCGGGACGAAAGAATGCAATTATCGATTCGTTTTCAAGGCGAGGCACAAGCCATGCCCTTATTAGTTACTGAAGATTCACCCTTTGGTAGTGGTTTCATCGGTTGGGGTTTAGTACCAGGTTTACAGGTTATGGGAGAATTATCTGTAGGCGGACAAAGCTTCAGTATCGACGAGAATTGGTTTAGCTATCATGACCGCAACTTTGGTCGTTTTCGTTGGGGTGAAGATATTGGGTGGGAATGGTTTGTCGCTTTCGCCACTTGTGATGATGGTCGGCAAATAACCTTAGTTTTAGACCAACGTACCAACAAAGACCATTCTAGCAAAGGCTTACCCTATATTTTTGTCTATATTGGTAACGAGTTAACCAAAGTTTTTATGGGTTCTAGTTTATACATTAACTGGGAATGGTCGCCTTCTGCTGTCACGCCTGTGCGTCTCCCTGGAATTATGGCTTCGCTGTTTGGCGATCGCGCCATCAGAGTTCCTCAAGCCCTGCAAGTCGAAGCTGCTGATCAACAAGGTCGATTGCTACTCAATGTCCAATTTGAAACGATAGCAGAGTTAGTTGTGCCAGACAATCAAGACCGTCAATATACTTTCATTGAGGAAGTCACTGGCACAGTTGAAGTTAGCCTTTTTCTACAAGGAGAAACTCTACAAGCAAAGGGATTACTTTATGGAGAATACGTACTTTAACCCTAGTAGCGCCTCTAGGCTAAAATGTTAGGTATTTCTGACTTTTGAGCCGAGGAATGAGAGCAATGTCCTAGATTCAATACCTGAGAGTTGCTGGTCGCTAGACATCGGACTTGACAATATACATACTTACCCAGTTTTGTCAAGCCCTAACAAGTTAGAAGTGGGTCATTATGAGAATTTTGATAGTTGAAGATGACGATCGCATTGCCAAGCCATTAGCTGAGTATTTAAGACGCCAACACCATATTGTGGATATCACAAGCGATGGAATTGAGGGCTGGGAATGGTCTCAATCAGGGTTATACGAACTCATTTTATTAGATTTAATGCTCCCTAAATTAGATGGAATTACTCTGTGTCAGCGTTTACGTGCGGCTTCATCTAACGCTCTCATCTTAATGCTGACAGCACGAGATACAACAGGCGATAAAATTATTGGACTCGATGCTGGTGCTGATGATTATTTAGTCAAGCCGTTTGATCTAAAAGAGTTAGCAGCACGCATCAGGGCATTAGCTAGGAGAAGTCAAGAGATTCGCCCACCGATTTTAATTCACGGGGAAATGCAACTCGATCCTGCTACCCAACAGGTTACTTATGCAGGGGATGCTCTATCATTAACCCCTAAAGAATACATGATATTAGAATGTTTTTTGAGAAACCCAAATCAAGTTTTGACTCGTTCGGCAATCCTCGATAAACTGTGGGAAATTGATAAATCTTCTGGAGAAGGAAGTATCAAAACTCATATCACCAATTTACGGAATAAACTCAGATCTGCTGGAAGTTCAGAAGACTTCATCGAAAATATTTATGGTATTGGTTATCGTCTCGGTCACAAGTAAAATAATTTAGTAGAAATCTTTGGTCAGTTTTTCACAGTTAAAGCAACAAAGCTCTCTGCTAGTAACTGATAATTTAATAGTCACAAGAATGTGTTTCAAAAAATTCGGTATCGGTTGTTATTGTCTTACTTAGTGGTGTTCGCATCGCTGCTGGCAATATTTGGGATCGCAGTCCGAGTTGCTTTCACTCGCAGTCTGACTCAACAAACAACAAATAGACTCATAGCCATAGGACAAGGTGCGGCTGCAAATGTAGAGTTTGAAAAAGGTCACCTGACAGTAGAAAGTGACTTTCGTCCACAAGACTTAATAACTCGTCATCAAGCATTGCAGTGGTTTGATATTCAGGGAAATTTGATTACCCAACAAGGAGAAACTGTCTTAACTTTACCCTTGTTACCAAGCAAAATGGTGCAAATTCAGACTGATAAAGTTCCTATTCAAGCAGTGACTATACCAATTATTGGTAGCGATAATAATCAACTAGTTGGGTATGTCAGAGTAAGTCAATCTCTAGAAGAATTTGAGGAAACC
>NZ_CAWPKW010000331.1:0-1661 GCF_963888615.1 Brasilonema octagenarum UFV-OR1
AGTTAACAAAAGAAACAGATCCGTATTTTCTGTTGTAACTGATAACTGGTAACTGGTAACTGATAGCTGATAACTGATAACTGATAGTTGACTCAACCAACACCAAATTTTGTGTATTGATGCATCTTTGGTGGATCAATACCCAACACAATATCGTGTTTTGGTACTCCGATTTCAACTAGCTTATTGGCAATGTGGATATGGATCGTGGGTTATTTGCCATTTATCCTTCTGGAGGGCTGTTTTGACAATAGTATGAAATGCATCAATTGCCAGCATAAATGACTTATGAATGTTGAAAATTCCTAATTATCAGCCCCAGGGCGAATTACTAACGATACTGACGGCGAAATTCAGCGGGTGTCAAACGCATAGGTTTTTGTGGGTCCCAAATTCCTAACCCCATGAGTCTAGCCCATTGCTGGGCACGTTCTAAGCGTAGGTCATATTTGTGGTTAGGCGATCGCCCCACAAACAAAGCGTACCCTTGTTTCACCAACTGTTCATTCAACAAAACCCCATTTTTCCACGCATAAGCCAAACTCCGCCCAAATTGATCTTTCATTTGCACATCAAACTCCAGGATGACTGGCTGTTCCAAAACCTCCGCTTCTAGGCGTTCTTTGGCTGCATCTCCCCAAGGACGTTGCTGCAAATCTGGTGCATCGATTCCCAGCAAGCGTACTTGAGAAATGAGACTTGGTTGATCACCCAAACCTACCACCTTCAAAGTTTGTCCACTGACAACTTGTGTGATTTTGACTTGCACCTGTGTGCTTTCTTCAGGTTTTTTTTGAGGTTGACAAGCTACAAGTAGTAGTAGACAAAGCAGAATGACGATTTTTTCTAGCTTTGCACCAATGCCCTTGAAACAAAATTTAATCTTCATCTATTAATCTTCATCTAAGGGAAGACCTTTGCGAACTTTCCCCCTAGCGAAAAAGCGTCCAAATTGGAGTTCATAGACTTCATCTTCGTCTTGTGTCTCCACCTCCAAATCAGAACGAGCATAACTGACGCACAATAGGGCATAACCTTTTTTCTGCAACTCTGGTGAGAGTCCAAGAGCTTCCGGTTGGTAAATTTCTCCTGAGAGTACCCGGACAGCACAAGTGGTGCAAGCCCCATTCCGACATGAAAACGGCAGTTCTACCCCTTGTTTTTCACCCGTATGCAGGATGTAGCGGTCATCAGGGACTTGGAAGGTGTGTATAGTGCCTTTGGCGCGTTCGCCTTCGGCGCTGCGCTTTGCGCATTCACGAACTTTAATAGTGTATGTCTCGGACATTTGAATTTTTGATTTCAATTTGGGACTTTAGACGAAATTTAGTTGCAGTTTAATTTATCTTATTGTATACTTGGAATTCGTGACGCCTGGAGAGATGGCCGAGCGGTTGAAGGCGCAGCACTGGAAATGCTGTTTGGGGGCAACCTCAACGAGGGTTCGAATCCCTCTCTCTCCGTTTCATAATACAGCAAGAATTCCTGAGTCAGGAGTCAACCCCTAAGCCCTGCGGGCACGCTGCGCGAACGGGGAATTCAAAGTTCAAAATCACCGATAGCGTTTGCGTAGCGCCCCTTCGGGGCTAGCGTGCCCGAAGGGCATAGATTTGAGCCTCGCTCCGCGTAGACGCGTAGCGGCTTCTCGTAAGAGTGGAGCT
>NZ_CAWPKW010000332.1:0-31616 GCF_963888615.1 Brasilonema octagenarum UFV-OR1
TCGGGAACGCCCGTCGCCTGGCTGTCGGGAAACCCTCCCGCAGCGCTGGACTCACCAGATGCCTGGCTGTCGGGAAACCCTCCCGCAGCCGGTTGTCGTCACCGTCATTCGCGCTGGCTCAACGGACAGGTGCGCGACTGTCGCAAAGCTCGCCGGACGGAAGATTCCGCCCGGCAGACTTTGCGGGAAACCCGCCCACGGCACTGTCCTCCCCAACCTACGAAAATTAAGGTTTTTGGCTCTAACTGAACCGTATTGGCCCATAAAGAACTTAACCTGCGGCTTCGAGCGATCGCCGAATGTCCTTGAAGAGTAAAAGCAGGTGCAGGGGATTGGTTGGGGATTCTTCCATGCCAAACTTGAGGTAAAAGGCGCGGGCTTCCTCGTCTTTGGCGTGGACAAGAAAAGCGCGACCGCCAATAGTTTCTGCCCCCGCCAGGGAGCGACGTAGCGCATTGCGGAACAGGGCTTTGCCTAAGCCTTTTCCCTGTTCGCCTTTGTCTATGGCAAACCGCGCCATCAGGATCACCGGCACAGGATAACGCCCTTGCCCTTTCATGACACGAGCGGGAGCCGACTCCGGTGATATGGACGCAGGGGCAAGGCTGTAATAGCCAATGACGCGATCAGCACGAGTCAGGATGTAGGTTCTGGCTCCGCCGCTTGCCTGATTTTGCAAAGCGTATTTGATCAGGAAATCATTAAGTGGCGACTTGCCGCAATCGAAATCCGCGATCAGGTGATGTTTGGCAAGCAGAACAGGCTCGTTTAAAGGCTCACTGTGCATTAAAACGGTTCCGGTTCGCTAAAGAGTCGCTGCAAGGCGGGAACGACTTTCGGCGGTGCGTCAAGACGTTCGCAGAACGCTTCCCACTGCTCAGGCGGCAAGCGAAACTCTGTTTGATGCACAAGAATCGCATTCGCGGCATCAAGTGATGCTTGCAGCACAAACTGGCTGACATTCGTGTGCCGCACGCGGGCAGCTTCTGCCAGTATCGCCTTTTGTGGCTCCGTTGCCCGAATGGAAAGCCGCGATTCTTTGGGCGTTGCGGCTTCTGCCTCAAACATAGTTTTTCTCCTATGGCGTTCTTCGTATTCCCAATGTACACCCAATTAATAAAAACTGTAATCTATGTTAAATGCGATCGCCCTTGGCGGCTCCCTGCCGGAGCATCGCACCTAAAAGCCCTTAAAAAGGGGGGCTTATAACCCTGTTTTACCCCCTTTTTAACTCTGTCGCCGCAGGCGTTGTGATCTTAACCGAACCGTATTGTGAGGTAAAATGGGAAAGAGGAAATAGATATCTGCGCAATGACTACGGCTCTATTCCTTGATCAATCCAAACATCAATTGCGGTTTTTACTTCTAATTCAGTCACGCTAGACCATTCTTTTTCGTTAATGATTGTTTGAAATACCGCTCTTTTACCGTGACCAACTTTTTCTATTACGTGTCCGCGATACAAATTTTTAGGCTTAATCATTTTTATATGTGCTCGTTAACGGATCTGGGTTTTGGATTTTCGTGCCGACTTGGGCGGTGTTCGGTGTGCCCCAAAGTATTTCTCACTGCGATAACGTAACCACACGCGCAACACTTGCGGAATCTGTTCTTTTTGTTCCTTGCTTAAGGTATTGTAAAGAGCTAACGCCTGATCGCGTTCCCCCCGACAAGCAGCATTGTTGTGGGCATCCCAATAACTGCGAGCAACCCGAATCCGCCGACAGACTTCTTTAATGAGTTCTTCCCCAGCAAGTGGAACTTCCTGCTTTGCCATACAATTATGCTACAAATTTCTAATACCATTGTAGCGAGTTAGATCTAACTCAAACTCGTCAAATCCGCAAATCGATTTCAACATTGTAAATGCGATCGCCCCAAAGCTATATCACTGCTAAACTTCTACATATAGCAGTCGCCAGTTACCAGTTACCAGCGATCAGTTATCAGTTGTTACTGTTCACTGTTTACTGTTCACTGTTTACTGTTTACTGTTCACTGTTCCCTGTTCCCTGTTCCCTGCTATAAATAAAAAACGCGATTGGATATCTAGATGACCAAGCAGATAGTGATAACAGGCGTGAGTCGTGGTCTAGGTTTAGCCATGACCGAACAGTTTATTGCACGAGGACATACGGTGATTGGGTGTACCCGCTCAACCACAGCCGTGGAAGAATTATGCCAGCGCTTTGCTGCTCCTCATGATTTCACCTCTGTCGATGTTGCGGACGAATCAACTGTGCAAGCATGGGTCGAGCGAATTCTCGCAACCTATGGCTCGCCCGATTTATTGATCAACAATGCCGCTTTAATGAATGATCCAGCACCCTTGTGGAAAATACCATCGGATGAATTCTCGCAGTTAATTGATGTTAACATCAAAGGCGTTGCTAATGTGATTCGTCACTTCGTGCCAGCGATGATTCAACGCCAGCAAGGGATTATTGTCAACTTCAGTTCGGGTTGGGGGAGATCGACCTCGCCGGAAGTTGCTCCTTACTGCGCCTCGAAATGGGCAATCGAAGGACTCACGCGATCGCTTGCGCAAGAACTACCTGCTGGCATGGCAGCAATTCCCCTCAATCCCGGCATCATTTACACTAAAATGCTAGAAATTTGCTACGGCGAGGATGCAGCCCGATTTACACCACTCAATAAGTGGGTGGAAAAAGCGGTGCCATTTTTGCTCTCGTTGAAACCTGAAGATAATGGCAAAGCGTTAACGGTGCCGAATTAGAGGATGTCCAGTGGATTGATTGACCAAGAAAGGGGTGTAAGGGTGTAGGGGTGTAGGGGTAAACGCTGTAGAAAAAGATCCTCTTGACTCTCCAGTTGACTAGAGATTTTAAAATAGATTCAAAACGAAACACGTTGTTAGGACTTACGCACGCACTACTAAAAACAGTGGGTTGCGATTGCTTCCCTCCGGTCGCAATGACTATGATTACGTTGTTCGTGCGTAAGTCCTGGTTGTTTGTAACTACACACCACTAATAATCAATCATTTACCTTTATGACACTACAACTTCAAGTCCCCAACATGGCTTGTTCTGCTTGTGCAGACACTATCACCAAAGCAGTTCAAGCAATTGATGCCAATGCAACTGTTCAAGCTGATCCCAAAACCAAAATTGTGTCCGTGAAAACTAACGCTTCTCAAACAGCAATTCAGGAAGCGATTACACAAGCTGGATATACAGTTGCCTGATTTTTGATATCTACTACTCTCAAGGGTGCAAAGGAGTTTGTGAAATGGATACCCTCACACTCAAACTACGAGGCATGAGTTGTGCGTCATGCGCCAGAAATGTTGAACAAGCAATTCGTTCTGTTCCTGGAGTGATTGACTCTAATGTCAACTTTGGTGCAGAACAAGCTAGTGTCAAGTATGATCCGAGAAAAACCAGCTTGGAGAAGATTCAACAAGCTGTAGAGGATGCGGGATACTCAGCTTACTCACTCCAAGAACAAGAAATGCTGACAGGAGAATCGGATGCCGAGAAAGCTTCCCGGAATGCTGAAGAACAGGATCTCACCCGTAAAATTTGGGTAGGAGGTGTTGTCAGTATCATACTTGTGTTGGGTTCGCTGTCTATGATGACAGGACTCAAGCTACCCTTGATTCCTGCTTGGCTGTCTAATGGGTGGTTTCAATTGGTGCTGACTGCACCTGTACAGTTTTGGTGTGGATATAGGTTCTATATCAACGCCTGGAAAGCCTTGAAGCGACACACAGCAACAATGGATACGCTAATTGCACTGGGTACGAGTGCGGCGTTTTTCTACTCGTTGTTTGCAACTGTTTTCCCTAACTTCCTCATCAATCAAGGCTTGATGCCAGAGGTGTACTACGAAACAGCAGCGGTTGTGATCACACTCATTCTGCTGGGGCGACTTTTTGAAAATCGCGCAAAGAGTCAGACTAGTGATGCGATTCGCCAACTCATTGGTTTACAAGCTAGAGATGCCCGTGTTATCCGCAATGGCAAGGAAATTGATGTTCCCATTCAAGAAGTTCAGATTGGTGATGTGATTTTGGTGCGTCCAGGTGACAAAATTCCTGTTGATGGAGAAGTGATAGAAGGCGCTTCTACTGTTGATGAATCAATGGTTACCGGCGAAAGTGTCGCAGTCAAGAAGCAGCCACCAGACGAAGTTATAGGAGCGACAATTAATAAAACTGGTAGCTTTAAATTCCGGGCAACAAGAGTAGGAAAAGATACCGTTTTGGCTCAAATTGTTCAACTGGTGCAACAAGCTCAAGGCTCAAAGGCTCCCATTCAAAGATTAGCAGACTCTGTAACGGGATGGTTTGTACCAGTGGTGATTGGTATTGCGATCGCCACCTTCATCATCTGGTTTAACATCGTCGGCAATTTGACATTTGCCCTGATCACCACAGTTAGTGTGTTGATTATCGCTTGTCCCTGTGCTTTGGGTTTAGCAACCCCCACTTCTGTAATGGTGGGTACAGGTAAAGGTGCAGAAAACGGTATTTTAATCAAAGGAGCAGAAAGCTTAGAACTGGCACACAAAATTCAGACGATTGTCCTGGATAAAACTGGAACTCTGACTCAAGGTAAACCCACTGTCATCGACTATGTTACCGTCAACGGTACTAGGGATAGTAATGAGTTAAAACTTCTGCACCTAGCCGCATCAGTTGAGATAAATTCTGAGCATCCTTTAGCTGAAGCAGTTGTGAGATATGCTCAATCACAGCAGGTAGATTTGAGTGACGCGCAGAAATTTGAGGCGATCGCAGGAAGTGGCGTGCAAGCGATTGTTTCCAACCACCTTGTCCAAATTGGGACACAACGCTGGATGGAGGAATTGGAAATTAACACTGATACCCTCCAAGAACACAAAGCTGCGTTGGAAGCTGCTGGCAAAACTGCGATTTTGATTGCTGTAGATGGCGAAATGCAAGGATTGATGGGTATTGCAGATGCCCTAAAACATAACAGTGAAGCTGCTGTCAGAGCACTACAGAAGCTCGGTTTAGAAGTAGTGATGTTGACGGGAGATAATCGTAAAACTGCGGAGGCGATCGCCCGTGAAGTTGGCATTACCCGCGTCTTTGCCGAAGTTCGACCAGATCAAAAAGCACAGGTGATTCAATCTCTTCAAGCAGAGGAGAGAAGAAGACGAGCGCAGGTGTCTCTTGTGGACAAGAAGAGGGAAAATAGAAACTCTATTGTGGCGATGGTGGGTGATGGTATCAATGATGCACCTGCCTTGGCTCAAGCAGATGTGGGGATAGCGATTGGTACAGGGACAGATGTTGCGATCGCAGCCAGTGATATCACTTTAATTTCTGGAGACTTGCAAGGCATTGTCACCACCATTCAACTCAGCCGCGCCACGATTCGTAATATACGTCAAAATCTCTTCTTTGCCTTTATTTACAACGTTGCTGGAATTCCTATTGCTGCTGGCATTTTGTTTCCCATCTTTGGCTGGTTGCTCAACCCAATTATTGCAGGAGGAGCGATGGCTTTTAGTTCCGTGCCTGTCGTGACTAATGCTTTGCGCTTGCGTAATTTCCGTCCCAAAACTATCTGAGTTCGTAGAGGTAAAAGACAAATGTTGAGCAAAAGCAAGATTTTAGGAGCGATCGCTGGTTTGACCGATTTGCAGGACAGGCATAGCAATACAAAAACTCCTAAGTGTTAATTATTAGACCAGTACCCATGCTCAGATCTTGCACCTCTCCGTATAAAACCGTACAATATAAAAAGAGGTGCATAAAAATACATGATTTTTATTGGCTTTTCTCGCTAAATAAAGACTTATAGCTTAATACTGAGTGACTCAATGCCATCAATTTTTATTGATGCAAAATGTCAGCATGCGAACAATAATAATGTCCTATTTACTTTAAATAATTAAGTAAAATGGTTTTTAGCATGATATTGTCTCTACCCCTTATTTTTCTAACTTTAATCTTGCTATTTTTTTACCGAAAATTTAACAAGAGCAATCAAGATTTAATTTTGCTACCAAAAATAGATAAAACAGATAATTTTGGGGACATAAGACATTTTTATTTAATTATAAAAACTTTAATTGTGATAGTAGCTAATTCAAACAAACAGGAAGCAGAACTTCAGGTTATTCTTGTTAACCATCAATCTCTTCAACAAAAAGTTTGGAAGCTAGATGAAAAAATTCTTAATTTGTTGTGGGAGCGCGATAAAGCAGTAGAACTTACAACAAAAATACGCGCAGAGAATACTATTTTGGAGCATAAAAATAAGGAGTTAGAAGCTAACAGAAAAGCATTGATTGAAGAACTAGGTGGTGCTGTAGGTAGAGAAGACCTCGAATATGCTACATGGGACTTAGTTCTTCAGACGACTCAATTATTAATCAAGGAGCGAGATAAAGCTGTAGAAGAGAATCAATCACTCAAACAGGAAAACAGCCAGCTAGTTCAATCTATTAACCGTCTAGAATCTCAAATAAATTCCAAAGAAAATGAAATTAATTTCGTCAAGCAGAAGTTAAGCGATACAGACCGAGAAGTTAGCGCATTACAAGCTAGATATACTTCGCTAAAGCATCTTCAAAACGAGATTGCTCAAAAAGAATCTGATATTCAAGCTTTAAAAGAAGAGAATTCTGAAAATCAAAAAATAATAACTTCTTTAAAAGATAATCTTTATAATGAACAGAGTTATAAATCAGAAAAACAACAAAATATAGAAGATAATAGTAAAGATAGATATAAATTTATCCAAAACCTACTAATAGAGAAAGAACAACTATATTCGAGTGACATCTATATAGATCTGCATAAAAAGAATTTTTCATCTGCAATAAAAGAATATAATAATTTAATATATTTTATTCAAATTTCTTTTCCGGATTTCGGGATAGAAGAGATAAATGAATGGAGACAAACTGAAAGTTTTTATTTTCACATTATTAGCCAGTTATATGTGATTAATTCACTACTAGTTTGTAAGGTTAGGGAATTGGATAAAAAGACTGGTAAAGCATTATACTGGTGCAATCAAGTATTAGTGTCAGAATTAAATATATTATTGTCTCAAGCTTCCTTTTTAGACAGCCAAGACTTTAATATATCTTATTTTGCATAGTGCTTAATCGCATACTCATCCACCTTACTTGGAATATCTTTCCAATTTTCTAGCTTGAGGTGAAACACCAAAGCGCGAACTTTTTGGCGCAGTTCTTTGCGTAATTGTTCCTTGAAATGCCAGCCGGAAGGGGCAGTTTCATCGCTGGAATAAAGTTTGTCAATGGCAAGGGAGGCTTGTTCTAAGGAACTAAGCTGGTTGTGCTGAGGTGAGGTTTTTGGTAACGCCGATGTAGTCTACAATGAGTCCGAATTCTTTATGAGAATTATAAACGCTGTTGGTACGGGCGATCGCTTGGGACAAACTGCCAATTTTGTAGTGGTGTAGTGGAAGCTCAGTAGTAAGATATTAGACATGGCTCGTGTAAGGCTGTCGCATTTGTTTATACTGACAGAATACCGTTACATGGGCTTTTTTTGATCTTCCGAACATCCTCTAAGATGAAAAAATTATATATTTTCTTTTGTATCTGCTCTGTTTTGTTTTCAATTTTGGCTTTTTCAAGTATTTCCTCTGCCCAGATTACAAACCCCATTCCCGTCAAACTTGAAAAATCAAATCTCCGTGTAGGGCTTAAAGAAGTTGTGCAAATTCCCATAAGTGGAACGGGACGCGAGAGAGTGGCGCGATTGAATCTTTTGACTCATGCAGGTGATGGTAGTGGAAGGTTATTTGTTAATGATATGCGTGGCAAGCTTTATGTCATTTTGAACGAGAAAGCTTCTGTATACATGAATTTAAAAAATTTAGTTTGCCCAGGCTTTAGCGATGAAACTTCACAACAGGGTTTTTCCTATTTTGCGTTTCATCCAGAGTTTGCTAAAAATGGAATTTTTTACACTATACATAGCGAAGAAAAAAATAATCGAATTCCTGATTTTCCAGTCACGAAAACAATTTTTGATAGCAAAGGCAAGGTTATAGAAAGTTCTCATCACGAAGTGATTCGCGAGTGGAAAGCTACCAATCCTGCTGCTAATACTTTTTCTGGAACTTTTCGGGAAATCCTTCGTATTGAAAAACCTTACCCAGATCATAATATAGGGCAATTGAGCTTCAATCCTAATGCTAAACCTGGAAATGCAGATTATGGGATGCTGTATATTGCAGTGGCAGATGGTGGGAGCGATGGCTTTCCTGTCAGCGATACAGATCCTCTAAATAATGGACAAGACCTCGGCACTCCCCTTGGTAAGATACTCCGTATTAACCCTTTCGGCAATAATAGTGCTAATGGCAAATATGGCATTCCCAAGGACAATCCTTTTGTTAAAGATGGTAGTCCAAATATTAGTCCAAAAAAACTAGGGGAAATTTGGGCTTATGGATTGCGCAATCCCCATCGTTTTAGCTGGGATATGGGTGGTGAAGGCAAAATGTTGATTGTCGATATTGGTCAAGCTTTTATCGAAGAAGTGAATCTAGGCATCAAAGGTGCTAATTACGGATGGGGAAACCGTGAAGGAACTTGGGTGATTGATGAAAAAAATGAGAATGTCCTGTTTCCATTACCTAAAAATGATGCTGATTATGGTTACACATATCCTGTTGCTCAATATGAGCATGACAAACCACCCAATTGGTCAGGCTACTATGCGGTGGCGATCGCTGGCGGTTATGTTTACAGAGGCAAAGCGATTCCAGAATTGGTAGGTCAATATATTTTTGCGGACTTTTGCAATGATGGACGCTTTTTTCATGTGCCTGTCAATCAACTCGTTAATGGTAAACAGGCAAAGATAAAAGAACTCAGACTTTTTGACGGCAAACGAGAAACTTCTTTTCTCAAAATCCTTGGCAATGAACGTTCTGATGTCCGGTTTGGCATAGACGAAGCAGGAGAAATCTATGTGACGTCTAAGAGTGATGGTAAAGTAAGAAAACTTGTTCCATCACTATAATCACGTCATTATCAAAACCGCTATCAAAGAAGCAAATAACAAATTTTTATGCAAAAGAAACGAATCAAATGTTTGTTGGCTTAAGGTAGGTGATTGTGAAACAATTTACTTTACGAATAGCTGCCTGTAGTTTATTACTAAGCATTTTGACTGTACAACAGAGTCAGGGAAAAGCGATCGCTAATTTACAAACCATCATGAGCAGCAACACCAAGCTAGAAAAGTTGGCTGATGGTTTAAAGTTTACAGAAGGGCCCGTCTGGCATCCGCTTGGCTTTTTACTCTTCAGTGATATTCCCGCTAATACTATCTATAAGTGGACAACTGACGGTAAAATATCCATCTATCGTCGTCCTGCTGGCAATCCCAACGGCAATACGTTCGATAGGGAAGGACGGTTAATTACTGCTGAACATGAGCGCCGGCTTGTACGGACAGAAAAAAACGGTCAAATAACCGTTTTGGCTGAACGCTACCAGGATAAGCGTCTCAATAGCCCAAACGACGTTGTGGTCAAGTCAGATGGTAGCATTTACTTCACTGACCCGCCCTATGGTATTAGTAAGGAGAAAGAAGAACTTGGCTTTTATGGTATCTATCGCTTGAAACCAGATAAAACCTTGGCTTTGCTCAACAAAGATATGGTGCGTCCTAATGGACTTGCGTTCTCTCCTGATGAGAAAAAACTCTACGTTAGTGATTCTGAAAAAGGACACATCCGTGTTTTCGAGGTTAATTCAGATGGCACATTAACTAACACGAGGGTTTTTGCAGAGTTAACTGGACCCAAAGACAAAGGTGTACCCGATGGCATGAAGGTAGATGTCCAAGGCAATATCTACTGTAGCGGTTCAGAAGGGGTGTGGGTTTTCTCGCCAACAGGTCAGCTTCTGGGTAAAATTCTCGTGCCAGAGGTGGTCACAAATTTAGCTTGGGGTAACAAAGACTACAAAACACTTTACATCACTGCAGGTCAGAGTGTTTATCGTATTCGCCTCTTGGTAGCGGGAGTGCAACCGCCGAAGGATAAACGATGAAGACTAAAACGTGGAATCTGTTTTGCTTCGCTTTATTACTAACGGTTTTTATTGTGGGTTGGGGACAAGTCACTGCGAAGATCCCGAACCAAAAAACTCCATCACAATATGCAAAAATTACGGTAGTAAAGACTAATTACCAAGGCTGGCGAGACTCCTGGGTTTTGAGTAATGGTCAAGTAGAAGCAGTTATAGTACCAGCAATCGGGCGGGTTATGCAGTTTCGATTACTAGATGGAGAAGGTACATTCTGGGAAAATCCGAAAATGTTTGGCAAAGCCCCCAATCCCAAGCCAGAAAAATGGGTTAATTTCGGGGGTGATAAAACTTGGCCTGCACCTCAGTCTGACTGGACAAAAATCATGGGGCGAGATTGGCCTCCACCGACAGGTTTTGATTCCATACCAGTTCAAGCAAAGGTTGACGGCAGCGAAGTGACGCTAATTTCTCCTATAGATCCACTTTACGGCATTCGGACTTATCGCAGGATTCGACTCGATCCGCAAAAACCTGTGATGACTATTTCCACAACTTATGAAAAGGTCAAAGGCAAGCCCAAAGATGTTGCGGTATGGGTGATTACACAGTTGCGTAATCCAGTGGCGGTATACGCTGCCCTACCCCAAGCTTCGATTTTTCCTCAAGGATATAACAGACAATCCGAGGAGTTACCAGCCAACTTAAAGGTGGAAAACGGGATGCTCTCATTGACACGTGATCAGAAAAAATCCCACAAGATAGGCTCTGATGCAAGTACATTGTTATGGATTGGAGAAAAAGTTGTAGTCCGCATTGACTCACCCAGAGAACCTGCGGTTAGTTATCCCGACCAGGAAAGCAGTACTGAAATTTATACCAATTTAGATCCAGATGCTTACGTGGAGCTTGAATTTCTTAGTCCACTAAAAGCCCTGCAAATTGGGCAAAGAATCGATTTTACCACCACATATACTTTACTTCGGCGCACGACCCCGAATGCTGAAGAAGAAGCAAGGAAAATTATTGGACGATCCAAAGTAACCCAAGAAAGATAGCGAAAGCTACTAGACAACTCTTCCTTCCTACCAACGGGTTTTGACTACATCCCATTAACACAGTACAAAAGAACTCAAGAATTCATTTATTCTCTGTGTAAATAATAATCTCTTGTTCATCTGTGCCATTACGCTAGACGTTCGCTCACTTTTTGAGTTAAAGTACGGTAAGGACATAGAATTATTGTATTTGTCAAGCGAAAGGGGTTTGCATCTACCAAGCTGACTTCCGGTCAGAGATAAAACACCTTTAACCCTTTCTAGAACAGCAATATGCATTACTCATTATTACCCGTATTCAGCTTCTTTATTGGTATTGTCGTCGGCTTAACAGGCATTGGCGGAGCATCTTTGATCACGCCAATGCTCATTTTTTTATTCCAGGTTCCTCCTTCCATTGCTGTGAGTTCTGATGTTGTGGCTGCCACGCTGATGAAGTTTGTCGGCGGCTATAAGCACTGGCAGCAACGAACCGTCGATGTGCAAGTGGTGAAGTGGCTGGCATTTGGCAGCGTTCCCGGATCGCTTTTTGGGGTAGGAATTTTGCATTTCATCAAACAAACAGGGGAGCAGAACCTAGACGACATCCTGCTGCACTTGGTTGGAATGATGATTTTGTTTATGACTTTGTTAGCACTGGCACAACTGCTGCTATTGTCGTTTTTCCCGGATTTTAAATTACCAGAGCTACCAAAGTTTGACTTGACAACAAAGCTGGGTCGTGGTTGCGCAATGAGCGTAGGAGCAGTTTTAGGCTGTTTGGTTGGTTTAACAAGTGTCTCTTCCGGTTCGATGTTTGCATTGGTGCTGATTGGCTTTTTCCAGCTAGAGACTCGTAAGTTAGTGGGTACAGATATCTCACAAGCCGCAATTTTATTACTTTTCACTTCCTTGGGACATCTCACCCTTGGGACAGTTGACTGGAGTTTGGTCTTACCAATATGGTTAGGCTCTGTACCTGGGGTACTGCTTGGTGCTAAACTTTGCCAACTTGCGCCTCAACGTCCACTGCGGTTTATCATTTACACAATCTTGCTCATGGCGAGTTACAAGTTAGTTGCCCCAGTGTGAGTGTAATATCAAGCTGAATGTTCCTCTTTCGTACATGATAAAAAGACCAAGGCAAATCAACACAAAAGGAACAACGGCTCTACCGTAGCGGCTTAAAATGTTAGCGATCGCTCTTTGACGAGCCAATAGGTAAGCAACAGCACACCAAACGCCTATTAAGACAAAAAATACACATAAAGTTACTCCCAAACTAGCAAAGCTCTTACCAGCAAATAAGGGTATGTAAATACTGATATTATCACCGCCATTAGCAAATGTTACTCCTGCGACTTGATAAGTTTGGGGATGCAAAATACTCAACACAAAAGACAGTATGGGGTTACTATGTGAGGAGGAGTGAAAATCAGTGGTTACTGTTTGAACTTGCGTAGTTTCTTGTTCTTTTTTCACCAATAGCTTTAAACCAATTGCGATCGGTAGTAATCCCAGGAATCCAATCCATTCTCGCGGGATGAACAAGCCACCAAAGAATCCTGGTAAGCTAGCAATGATGATCGCTGTAAAACCAAGGTACTGACCAAACACAATATGTCGTCGCCGAAAATTGGCATCTACTTGTGAGAAAAATAACAACAGAATGAGGATATCATCAATATTGGTAGCAACGAAGGCAATGACAGCTTCCGTGAAAGCCGTCCAAAGTTGAGTTATGGTCATTGATAATAAATATGATGTTATCAAGCCTATAAATTATATATAAAAAATAAAATCATGATATATATATGAGTGGGTTAGTCTCTGGAATTAGCAGGGGAATAGTTGCCTTCACCGCCACGAATATTGATGATATTATTATCCTTTTGCTCTTTTTTTCTCAGGTTAATTCTACCTTCACTCGTAGGCATATTATTCTTGGTCAGTACCTTGGTTTTACAGCACTTGTCATTGCCAGTCTCCCCGGTTTCTTTGGTGGATTCATCTTATCGCCAAACTGGATTGGATTATTAGGTTTAATACCTCTTACTATAGGCATTAGTAGTTTGGTGAACCCAGGAGAAGATTCAGAAGAAGAAGCAGAAACGGAACAATCACAAGATTCTAGTTTTGCAAGTTTTCTTTCCCCTCAGACTTACAGTGTTGCTGCTGTCACTATTGCTAATGGTAGCGATAACATTAGCGTTTATGTACCATTATTTGCGAGTAGTGATTTAGGAAGTTTTTTGGTAATTCTAGTCGTATTCTTTTTGCTAATAGGAGTTTGGTGCTATTCCGCATACAAACTAACAAATCAACAAGGAATAGCTGAAACTGTCACTCAATACGGTAATTATCTTGTGCCTTTTGTTTTGATAGGATTGGGTAGTTTTATTGTTTTAAAAAGTGGCGCTTTGAATCCAGTCAAACTCTTATTTAGCTGTTTATGTTTGATAGTTCTTGTAAAAGACGACCAGAAAATAAGCTAATGCGCGTCTGGTTTGCGTGGTTTGGATCTCTATTTTCAAGGCAGGTTTAACGCATTTCGGCGGAATTCAAGAGTCCGCCTATGCGGTGGGGAGAATGTCACTAGCTACCTGATTTGCGGTGCTCGATCGCACTCACGCCTATCGCTTCTAAGACTTTGCCCTCATTTACCGTTGCGTAGATTAACCAGCGATCGCCACATTCCATCCGCTGCTGAACGGTACATTCCAAATAGGTGAGGGCATCACTGAGAATTAAGCAACCGTTGTTAGCACTTTGAGTCGCCAACTCAGCAAAGGGATTGTCTCCTGGGGTACTGCGATAAGAAAAGTGTCGCCGCAGGTTGCGTCCTTCCTTAAGGATGTTGAGGACAAATTGATCACCAGGATGAATAATCGCATCGGCATTTTGATTTTGAGCGATCGCAATCATCAAACCAGGAGGATTAAAAGTCGCTTGAGAGACCCAAGATGTCAGGATACCACTATGGCTGTCACCGCGTCGAGAACTGAGGACGCACAGAGAACCGATAATCCGCCCAACGGCTTGTTGTGTTCGGTCAATTTGGGCTTCTGTTAAAGCTTGGCGAGGTGTACGCAGCTTTTGTTTCTTTTTCAAGACTTGGGCAAATTCTGCCCCCGCATCCTGACACTGCTGTAAAGTGGACTCAGTGGGACTGAAGCGAACGCGGATAGTTTCAAAGCCTAAACGGAAATTGGCATCCAACAATTTGTTTTCAATCAAATCGGTGGCTTCACCACTCCAGCCGTAAGAACCAAAGACTCCTGCTAGTTTAGTTTTCGTCGCTGCTGATAGAATAATTCCCAAGGCTGTTTGAACTTGAGTGGGTGCATGACCTCCTAATGTAGGAGAACCGATAATAAAGCCATTGCAAGCTTCCACTGCACGGGTAATTTCGCTGGGTTCTGCTAGTTCGCAGTTGATAGATTCGACTGCAATCCCATTTTGAATTAACCCTTGGGCGATCGCCTGTGCTAAAATCGCTGTATTACCATAAGCAGACGCATAAAGCAAGGCTACTCGCAATTCCTGGGTTTTCTGTTGTTGGCACCATTGACGGTAATCGTAGGTAAAGCGACTGAGGCTGTAGCGAACAATCGGACCATGACCAGGTGCATAAAATTTGGCTTTTAAAGGTGCTAATTTCTCTAAGGCTGCTTCGACTTGTTTTGCCTGGGTGGCGTGGAGACAGTCAAAATAGTAGTGGCGATCCGCATCCAGTTGCTTCCAATTTTCATCAAAAACAACATCGCTACAAACATGAACCCCAAAAAATTTGTCAGTGTAGAGAATACGGGTTGCATAATCGTAAGTACACATTCCATCCGCCCAACGGGGAGTCGGTACAGTCACGAATTGCAGTTGATGTTCTTGTCCCAAATCTAGAGTGTCTTCGGAACGGACTAGCTGAATTTTCGACTCCCACTCAGGGAAAATCGTTTTCAGAACATTTGCACTTGGTTTAGAACAGACAATCTTAACTTGGGGTGCTTGTTCGAGGAGGACTTTGAGGGTAGCCATCCGGTTAGGATTGACGTGATTGAGGATTATGTAATCTAATTGCGTCAATAGAGCGTGTTTGTTGAGTTCTTGTAAGAAAATTTGGGTAAAAGACTCGCCCGGAGGGTCAATTAAAGCAGTCCGATCAGCTTGGATGAGATAAGAATTCGCTGTTGTTCCTTTTTGGCGGGCGTATTCAACTTCAAACTTGAGGCGTTCCCAAGTGCGCGATCGCAAAACTAAAGTATGAGTCGCAATTTCAGCAACTTGAACGTCACGAGGGCGGCTGGTTGTGGGGGCTAGAGTTTGCATTAGTATAGTAATGGGTTGGTTGTTAAGGGTTAGATCACAGGAGACATTTTCAGAACTCAACATGCGTATGAGGTTCAGCCATTTCTTGGGCGAGGCGGTTTTTGTATCGCTTTGAGACTTGGTGTTCTGGATCGATACCTTCAAAAGTTGGAGGTAACCAAACTCTCACAACCAGTAACACCCCTAACACCACTAAGAAAGCACAGGCGGCTAAAACTTGCATAAACGATGTTTCTAATACGCCTCGCACAATCATTTCTCGCAACACAGAAACAATTGACACTTCTACGGCGACTCCAATAGAAACTCGTTGCTCTTGCAGGTAAATGATCAACAAACGAAATAACTCTACTAAAATCAGCAACGACAGGATATCTGCTGTGACGCTGTGGAACTGAATCGGGGGGATGAGAGAGAGGAACATGGCGCGGATTTGTAGCACCATAAAGCTAAATAGCCCGATGCACAGCGAAATCACAATTAAGTCCTGAACCAATTCCAGTGCTTGCACAATTCGACCGAGATTTAACCAGCTTTCGCGCTTCACAGGTTTGACTGGTATGTTTTTGAGTAATTGCATTGTTTAAAGACTCCAATGAAAGTGAGGGAGTGATATTACAGCAGTTTTCACCTAAATGAACCACACCATTTGTAAGGGCGCAAGCAAGAGCGTCGCTATGACTATGGTCTATTTACCTGAAAATGGCTGTAAATTCGTTTGTACCGGAATTATTTGTTGTTCCTCTTCCTCTCCCTCTGCGTTCTCTGCGCCTCTGCGGTTTTTTAATGATTCAAATTCAACCGGAAACCATATGAGTGAGAGAGGAAAGTGGTTTGCAGTTAATAGTGGTTACCAACCTTGCGATGGTGGACGGCGCTGAAGGCATCTAGTTTGGCGACTCTGCCAGTTTGGACGCTGCTGTAGATAATCCAGTGATCGCTGCACTCGATTCGCGTCGTGACTTTACATTCCATATATGCCAGTGCATCTGCCAAAATGGGACAGTTATTGCTGGCGGGGTAGGTTTTGATGTTTGCAAATCGATCTGCACCGGGAGAGAAACGCTTGAGGAAGTGTTTCATTAAGCTTTGGTAGTTGTCTTCCTCTAAGACGTTGAGAACAAAGCGATCGCCTATGTGGAGTAATGATTCAATTGCTCGATCCTTGGCAACTGCAATCGCGACTCCTAAAGGATTCATGCTCGCTTGCATCACCCAAGAGGCTAACATGGCACTGCTGACATCTGCTTTATGGGCGGTAATAATATAGAGTCCACTGCTTAACCGTCCCAATGCCCGTTCTAAATCATTATCTATGGCTTTGATTTGTTTGATCGTGCGATCGCGAGTCAACCACTGTCCGATATCTGTACCCGCTTCATCACACATTTGCTCGGTGATATGCGTCGGTGGTTCTTTCACCAAAATGGGTGGAAAAGCTTCCGTCAGACCGATTTCTTGAAACTTGTTACGCAAGGGATAAATTGGTTCATCTTCTCTACCGCCAGTTTCAAACAGTCCGACTGCTTGCTTACGGTGTGCAGCTGCGAGAATGGTACTTAAAGCTGCATGGGCATTTTGATTCGATTGAGATGGCATACCAATCACCAAACCCGTGGCTTGGTTGACGAATTCCCGGACTTCCTGAGGTTCAGCAGTATTTAAATCTACCAGTTCTACTGCTACCCCATTTCTCTGGACGCCATGAGCGATCGCTCTTGCCAATTCGTCACTCCAGCCGTAATCTTCACAGTAGAACAGGGCAACGAGGGTATCTGTCTTTGCCTGTTCTTGACTCCATTTCTGGTAGCAACTCACCCAGTCTGACAAATGATGTTGTAATAAAGGTCCATGCCCTGTGGCGATTGTGCCGATATCTAATTTTTCCATCCGCTTGATAGCAGACAGCACGGAACGGGCATTTGGAGCCATCAGGCACTCATAGTAATATTTAAAATCGGCTTCGATTAATTCTGGATCTTCATCAAAGGTGTGCTCGTCGCAGTAATGCATCCCAAAAGCATCGCAGGTGAAGAGGATGCGGGTCTTAGCATCGTAGGTAAAAATAGTATCAGGCCAATGCAGATTGGGGGCACTCACGAATTCTAACTCATGTCCGTTGCCTAAATCGAGGCGATCGCCATTCTTAACTATCAGCGATTGAAATGGCTGATGTATCATATTTTCTAGGAACTGGATGGCAACTTTTGCTCCTACTACTGTCACCTGAGGAGCTAACTGCAACACCTCTTTAACAAGTCCACTGTGATCCGGTTCAGTATGACTAATAATTAAATAATCTAGCGTTGAGAAGTCAATCAATCCCTTTAAGACATCTAAATATAACTGCTGAAACTTGCGGTGAGACGTGTCAATTAAAGCAGTCTTCTCACTTTGAATTAAAAACGAATTATAGGTTGTACCATTGTCCAATCCAAACTCGATATCGAAGCGATCGCGATCCCAATCCAGAGAACGAATAGCGATCGTTTCATCCCCAAGATCGACTATTTGCATAGTCAAGCGATCGTGGGATTGAGTATTTTCAGAACGAGCAGTGAGTGCAACCATACGCTTGTGCCTCCAACAATCTTCTGGCGTGAGTGTTCTTAACTCTCATTCTGCTTGGAAGCACTCCAATTGTAAAATGTCAATTCTTAAAGCTAATTATTAGTTATTTCAATCGTAAAAATCATTCTATTTTTCTATTCTTATCATTATCACTTACACTGATTTTAGGCTTTTCTGCGGCTCCAAAAAGCGGTATAAGTAGAACGCTTATAGGACTTACGAACCATCTGCCACCAAACCCGGTTTTTTCGTTCGTATTTGGTTACGAAACAGACGATTTTTGCTCTTAACCGGGTTTGTTTGCGTAAGTCCTGGCTTAACAACGTCGTCGGGTGGGCACTCTTGCTCGACCAACCCAAAATTGCGGGGTTAAGGCAAGTTGGGGAAGTTGGGGAAGTGGGGGAAGTTGGGGAAGTTGGGGAAGTTGGGGAAGTTGGGGAAGTGGGGGAAGTTGGGGGAGAGTAAGAATTTTTTCACCTCATCTACCCCTCAAAGTTGATGTCATGGACTACTAGATGTAGTACATAGATTCCATCTGTCGTTGTTTCGCTCGTTGCTCACAAATGTCATGGATGGTATACTTCTGTAGAACAGAGTAAACTGCATCACACCCTTCTTGCCAAACCTCTTGAACAACTTCAGTTTCTATTGAACTGGGGGTGGAATTCTTCTTGGGCACATCTGCGTCTCCTTGTTCCATGCAACGGAAAGCATCTAGAAGTGTAATCTTTCGCGGTTCTCGCGCTAGAACATAGCCACCTTTGACGCCGCGTATGCTCTTAATTAAACCTCCACGCCTTAATGTCGCCAGAAGTTCTTCCAAATAGCGGTTTGGTATGTTTTGTCGTGCTGCTATTTCCCGGATTTGTAATGATTCACCGCTAGAATAACAGGCTGCTAGCGCTATCAGGGAAAGAACCGCGTACTCAGTTTTGTTAGAAAGTTCCATAGACGAGAATAATATAGACCCATTTAGTTATTACCTGTGAGCAAGCTGAGTGTCAGCCTAACCATTAGAATTAGGGTCACACAGGCAATATCTCGCTAATCTTGTGCTGGATAGGTTTACGACAAGTATAAAGAAGACCACTAATAAAATCAAATATTTTTATTTGTCACTTTAATCAAAAAAAGTGATGAATCAGTATAAGTACTTATTTTACTCCAGCGGCTATTTTGTCCAAAGCATCGCAAAAATAGATTTAGTTGAGTTCGGACTCCAAAACTTTTGAGTTTTGACCGTTCGCTTCGCTCAAGGGCATGCTTTTTGACTCTGGACTTTGCACAGCGCTCAAAATCTCTTCAAAGGCGATCGCAACTCGGGTTTGAAAACGTTGTTTGTGTTTGAGCTTCCAAACAGGTTGAACAATGTCTAGCTCGGTGGCAGAGTTTCTATCAACCACACGAACGGCGTGAAGTGTAGATAGCTGTATTTCCTTGGTAACCATCAATTCCGGAATAGCAGCAGCACCAACACCGCTTTCAACCACTGCTTTCACCATTTCGCTACTGCTCAAGACAAGAACAATATCCAACTGAGTCAGTTCAATTCCCCAATTTTGTAAAGCTTGCTCAAACATTTGCTGTGCTCCCGAACCTGGCTCTCGCATCACCCAAGTCGTCGCTAGCAGTTCTGCTGGGCAAATTTCTGTACGCTTAAACCAGGGGTGAGATGTGCCAACCACAATTTGCAGGCGATCGCTCCCCACAACTTCCTGCTCCAAATAGTTCTTCAGTGAGGGTTTAACGTCTCCTGTTACTAAAGCAAAATCAAAAAGTCCTGTAGCAGTCCCTTCGCAAATTTCTTCTGCATTACCCAGCGTACAATCGATATGAATACCGGGATATTGGCGCTTGAACTGGCTAATTTTCCCTGGTAACCAGTAGTTACCAATCGTCAGACTTGATCCCAACTTTAATTCACCTCGTTGGAGATTATTTAGTTCTTTCAAGCCTCGCTCAGTTAAAGAAACTTGCTCAAGAACTTTCTGTGCTTCCATTTGCAGCAATTTACCAGCATCAGTAATTTCGATATGGCGACCAATTCTATGGAATAGTCTGACGCCATATTCTGCTTCCAAACTTTGAATTGCTGCACTCACTGCTGGTTGAGTAATATAAAGCGTTTCTGCAGCACGGGTAAAGTGCATCAGTTCCGCAACTGCCAAAAAAATTCGCAACTGCTCAAGCGTCATTTTGAACCTTAAGGCTTTTTGGGTATTGAGTCTGACCACTATGGTTGATGACTTCCTAGTATTGTACGGTAATTATAGGCAACTACCGTATTTAAAAATAAAGTTTTTCTGACATATTTGGCTTTTAGTTATGTGCCTGAATATTTAATCAAAAAAAAGAAGCAGACTCTGTATTATTCGTGACTTTACAACTTTGTGTATTGGAAATACTGAGTTGTAAAAAAGCTAATAAAGGACTGCATAATAAACATTAGCATAAGTATTATCGTCAGAAAAGAACACTCAAGATAATCATTCTTTGTGAACTAGACATGTGCGAATTTAATGTATTATGAAAACTTTGTGGATCTTATTTGCTCGCTTTGATGAGATCAACAATAACCTTTACCAGTTCCTCTGGCTCAATTGGTTTGGTAATATGTCTTTGAAACCCAGCTCTGTTCGCTTGCTCTTGATTGATTTCTCCGGCATAAGCAGTCAGAGCTACAGCTAAAACATCTCTGCCTTGTGTGGATGTGATTGCCCGGATTTGTCGCATTAGCATATAGCCGTCCATCTGAGGCATTCCAATGTCTGAGATCAACACATCAAAGTTTGTTTGCTTAAAAGTTTCCAAAGCTTCTATTGCCGAAGTTGCTGAGGTAACCAGGGCACCACTTTGCTCTAGTATAAAAGTAATCAAATCTCGTGTGTCTGTATCGTCATCGACTAGCAAAACTCGCAGATTTGCAAGGGGGAGCGATGAGGAATTTTGGATGAGAGATGAAGAAGTTGATTCATCCAAATGCCCGAAGCCTTGATCGTTTAAAAGCGGCAGTCTGACGGTGAATGTAGCCCCCTGTCCAACTCCTGGGCTGTCTGCGTGAACGGTTCCCCCGTGCAGTTCCACCAAGTGACGAACGATCGCCAACCCTAACCCTAATCCGCCAAATGTTCGAGTTGTCGTGCTATCAGCTTGACGGAAGTATTCAAAGACATGGGGAAGAAAGTCTGGAGTAATACCTTTGCCTGTATCCCTAACTTGAATTTGAGCTTGCGATCCTATACGGTTGAGTTGAATTTCCACGTTTCCACCATTAGGCGTAAACTTAACAGCGTTAGTAAGTAAGTTCCAGATGATTTGCTGTAAGCGAGCAGAATCCCCAAGGATTTGCCCTATGTCTTTTTCAAACACCGTCTCAACTCGAATCGATTTGGCTTGGGCTGCTAACTGCACGGTTTCCATTGCAGCTGTGATGGTTGATGCTAGGTTAATAGGAGCCATGTTGAGACTGAGTTTGCCACGCAATATGCGAGAGACATCCAACAAATCCTCAATCAGTTGTACCTGTAGCTTAGCGTTGCGTTCGATTGTTTCCAAAGCATAAGCTGTTTTTGCGGCATTTAATTTACCGTTGCGAAGCATACTCGACCAGCCTAAGATTGGGTTGAGGGGCGATCGCAACTCGTGAGACAGTACTGCTAAAAACTCATCTTTAATGCGATTTGCAGTTTCGGCGGCTTCGCGGGCGGTTTGTTCTCGTTGCAAGATTTGTTCTCGTTCGGCTTCGATGCGCTTGCGCTCGGTGATATCTTTGAAGAGGACGGCGACTTTGCGACTTGGTGGTTCTCCAATACGGCAGGCATACACCTCAAACCAACGGTTCATCACTTGGGAAGCATTCTCGAAGCGAATCGGTTCGCCAGTCAGTGCGACTTTGCCGTAAATCTCATACCAATGAGCTTCAAGATTTGGAACGAGCTGACGCGCCGTTTTGCCCACTGCTTGTACGAGTCCCGTTTGTTTCTCGAATGCCGGATTGGTTTGCAAAAAGCGGTAATCAATCGGCGTATTGTTTTCATCAAAGAGCATTTCGATGATGCAGAAGCCATCATCAATGGACTCAAACAACGTTCGATAGCGTTCTTCCGAAAGGCGCAAGGCATCTTCGGCAAGTTTTAGATAGGTAATATCGATGAGTGCGCCAGGAAAAGAAACGGGGTTGCCTGCTGCATCATACTCGACTCGCCCGCAAGCCGACAGCCATCGCTCCCCGCCACTAGCAGTCCGAACGCGGTATTGGGCGGCATAGCCCTTACCCGATGAGATCGCTTGATTAATTGCGGTCGAAACGCTATCGCGATCTTCTTCGTGGATGGCATCGATAAACAGCTCGATGGGCAATCCAACTGTCGTCGCGATCGCCGGATCTACGGCAAACAAGTGAGCAAACGCAGCGTTAACAACGACGCGATCAGTGAAAATCTTCCAACGCCAGGTGTAAACTGATCCAGCCGCCAAAGCGGACTCTAATTGCACGTGTGCTTCTCGCAGCGCCATTTCCGCTTGCTGGCGTTCGGCTTCAAGGCGTTTTGCTGTGGAAATGTCCCGTGAAATAGCGAGCAGTTGTACAACTTGTCCTGATGCATCTCGGATCGGCGAAATAATAGTATCCCACCATTTCGGCTTACCCTTTGCGGTGGGGAGGTAGCCTTGGAATTGACCCGTGTTGCCCATTCTGGCGGCTGCGATCGCAGCTAATGCTTTATCATAATCTTCGCCCTGCCAGAAACTAACCCAGTCGCTGTTGAGAATCGATGCAGAATCGTCAACTTCCAAAAGATGTTGCCCCCCTGGATTCAGGTAAAGGAGGTGCCCGTCTAATCTTAAAACTTTGATCCAGTCATTGCTGCTATCTAGAATGCGTTGCTTTAGCTCTTCACTTTCTCGCAGGGCTTCTTCGATTTGTTTGCGATCTGTAATATCAATCAGCCAGCCGTCCCAAGCATCTCCGTCTGCGGTTCGTAACCCACTCGACCTGCCTTGAATCCACTTGAGTTTCCCACTAGACGTAATAATTCTGCCTTGCCAATCCCAAGGGAGAAAGTTCTCGGCAGCTTTAGCAGCCGACGCTTGAAATGAGGGTTGATCGTCGGGATGAATCTGGTTCCAAATTAAATTAGCGTCCTGTAATGCCGCTGATGACTCTACTTCAAACAAATCACGGCAACCAGAATTAACAAAGGCAAAGCGATCTGAACCATCGGCTCC
Source organism: Brasilonema octagenarum UFV-OR1 (assembly GCF_963888615.1). NCBI lineage: Bacteria > Bacillati > Cyanobacteriota > Cyanophyceae > Nostocales > Scytonemataceae > Brasilonema > Brasilonema octagenarum. The sequence continues at coordinate 23,181 of NZ_CAWPKW010000332.1, forward strand.
GGCAATATAGCGATAAACCATTCCTGGTATATTTGCGAGCAGGCTCTGCATTTGGGCTTGGCTCTCGTGCAGTGCCTGTTGAGCATCAACAGCCGTTTGACGGGCGCGACTGCTACCTAAAGCAGCGGCGGTAAAATTTGCCAAGCTAGTCATCAGCCGCACATCTTCGCTATCGAAGTGCCGTTGCTCATCGTGAGACACGATCCAAATCGTGCCTAGCGGTTGCTCATCAATGGCTAAAGGAATGATTAAACTTTCAATAATTGCGGGTTTCGCCTGTTGGAAGTAAGTAAAATACCGTTCGGGGTACAAAAAAAGCTGGGGCGATCGGCGTTCTAGACACACCCCACAAGGGCTAAAATCGCCTGGGCTTGTCCCCTGCTCATATTCCTCCAACTCTCCAGCCAGTGCTACCCAACGGAAAATTTCCTCTCCAGTGGGGGTGATCTCTAGTAAGCTGACCCCAGCAGTTCCCGCTTGACAAAGATCCCTGGCAACAGCAACAAGGGTTTTGAGCATAATTTGCGGCGATTCTGCTAGTTGCCGAGCCAGAGTATGCAGGGCTTGGTTCTCGGCTTGCAAGTCAATTGTTTTGGGCAAGCGACGAGATAGTTCTTCCGTAATCAGAATGTCTTCTAGATTAATCTGCTTTTGCTCATCACAGGTCATCGCCAAGCTCCATCTCTGGGAAATACTGATTCAATAATGCTTTTCCCGACACACCCATTTGCAGCAGCTGGTCTTTAATCAACTTAAGTGCCATTGGGGAAGGTGTACTATGTCCGTTCTCCCAACGATTCACGGTTTTGAATGAAACACCTAATTGTGCAGCAAACCGTTCTTGAGAAAGATTGAAGTGCTGCCGCAGTTCACGGACTAAATCTGAGGTGGAGCTTGGCTTGGTAGTTGCCATCGCCTTTTTCTATGCCTTTTTACTTAAGTATAGGACAAAAGGGATAATACTTGTCCTATCTTTAAAAAAATTATTAAATGTATTAAGTTCTCTCCCCCTACACCTCTAGTTTTGATCAAAAAAAGAATCGAAAAATTAATAAATTCAATCTATGACTTTGACAAAAAAGAATATTTGCTTTTACTAATAGGGAGCAATAAAGTGAGACTGTGCCACAGCAGAGGAACTTTGTTAAGGCGAAAGTTTACCAGTTTCACAAAAGACATCTACAACTGTTGGAAATTTGCTCACATGACCATTACTGACCAAACTCGACTGAAAAAAAGTGCTCACGGTTTAAAGCCGAACTGTCTATCATTTAGAGAAGTACTAGCACAATCCTTTGCTGTCATCGCTCCCACTACGATGGCGATCGCAGCATCCAACATCGGCTTAATTGTTGTCTTATCGGGAAATGGCACTTGGCTGTCGTTTGTAATTGGCTTAATTGGATTGGTGTTTGTGAGCGTCAATATAAATCAGTTTGCCAGTGGTGATTGCTTCATCGTTTGATGACGAAATCTAAGATTAGCTCAGAAAACGCGAACACAACAATTAAGGATAAACACCAAATGAGCTTATATACCGCAATTCCCACTGGGCTGTCTGCCTTCGCTGCTACTAATCTTGACGACATTGTGATTCTGTCTTTGTTTTTCTCTCAGGTCAATGCAATCTTCCGTCGTCGTCACATCGTTACGGGTCAATACCTTGGTTTCAGTGTCCTGGTTATCGCTAGCCTGCCTAGTTTCTTGGGCAGTCTCATCCTACCGCAGTCTTGGATTGGATTGCTAGGAGTTGCTCCTATTGTGATTGGTATCACTCGCTGGTTAAACCAGGAGGATAGCGATAATCCCGAAGCACAGACAGAGCAAGAAGAATCTGATAGATCCTGGTTTACCAGCTTTTTGTCCCCCCAAAGCTACAGTGTCGCGGCAGTAACAATAGCTAATGGGAGTGACAACATTGCTATCTACGCACCGTTGTTTGCTAGCAGTACCTGGGAGAGTTTAGCAGTTATCCTTGGAGTCTTTTTCTCGCTCGTGGCAGTTTGGTGTTATGCAGCATACCAGTTAACTCGTATACCAGTTATGGTCGATGCCCTAACGCGCTACGGTCATCAACTTATTCCCTTTGTTCTGATTGGGTTGGGTGTTTTGATTCTGGTTGACTGTCACACTTTGGAAAATCCTAGTTTAGCCGTACTCACTTTAATCACAGGTAGTTTTTGTTTGCTAACTCTCAACAGGAACCTTTGGAGAACATCTGAAATAGTATCTGAAGTTGAAAAAAATTGAGTCATATAGCAATTTGAATTTTTTTTGTGAACAACAAGATTACCGACTTATTTAAAAAGTCGGTAATCTGTATATGCACGATTTCAAAAAATTAAATAGGATTACTATATCAAGTCTGTCTTAACAAGTGAAAGTCATTTCAATTTGTTTAAATTGTTGTGTGAGCAAATATTTTTATTTAAAAAGTATTGTTGAATACAGCTAAAAGTGATTCCTTAACCAGTAGAATTCACAATTATCAAGATAACACTATAAAATTTTTTTGTCAAAAAGTGAAAAGTTCATAAGACAATATAGAAGAGGAAAAAAACTTTCGCATAAGTAAAGTTTACTCAAATTCATCAAAAAGATTAAACACTTTTGTATGCGACTACCATTCAAATTTATGAAAGCTAATGTAGAAATTTCAGAAAAAGAAAAGTCAAATAAACCTAGTTCAACAGATAAAGTGCGGGAACATTTAGCAAATGAACGTACCTATCTTGCATGGATGAGAAGTGGAATTTCCTTGATGGGGTTTGGTGTTTTGATTGTCCGCTTGCGTATTCTTCGTCCTCCTCTTGCACCTCAAGCACCGGGTGATGGTTGGAAGTTAGGTTTAGCCTTTTCATTAGTCGGTTTGGTGACAGTCATGTTTTCAACCCAGCATTATCTTGCTGTACGCCGTGATATTGAGGAGGATACCTACCAACCAGCAGACCGATTGGTCATCCTCTCTAGCCTTGCTGTTATACTTCTTGGAATTGGGGTTATTTATTACGTATTTAGTATTCCTCTTGAGTCATTAAATACAGTCATAGTTGACTGAAGAGACTGGGTGTGGAGTGTCAGGAGTACCCTGCACCCTGCACCTTTTAGGAAGCATTGTTAGAATAGAATGGTAGCCCCTGGTAAATCCCATCATTAGAATCTTTGTGATTCCTGCGTGAGGTGGCTGTTGACTCCACCAGGATGAATTTTCTGATTGAACTTGAGTCTACTTTTTGTGTTGTTTCCTCCATCGTCGTTTCAATCGAGTCTTTGGTAGAAGTGACTGGTTCGGTAAGAAACGACCTCCAACTGTTTGGGAATCTCTTTTAAGCAAACGACAAAAATTCGTCTGGCTAATGCTGTGCTGCTTCGACTACGCTCAGCACAAGATGTTTTTTGCTATCTGCATATGGTAACTGCGAGAATGTCTAAATATAATACATTGGACCTTGCTGCAAGCGAGCTTGTCTTTGCTGATACAAATCTTGGAGTGTATAGCTGTGTAAAACCTTAATACAGGCGGTGTTGGCTTGCTCCCAGATCTCATGAACCAAATCCCTTTCCAAAGTGGAAGTCACAGAGGGTTCTCTGTCTTTACGTTCTCCTTCCACCAAAGTGACAATCTCCAGTAAGGTGATTTGCCAAGGTTCACGAGCTAGAACAAAGCCTCCTCGCGAGCCACGATGACTCTGTATTAGACCTGCTCGCCGCAAACTGGTCAGAATTTGTTCCAGATAGCGTTCAGGTATGGGTTGTTTAGCAGTCATTTCACTCATAGTCAGAGGAGTTTTTTTTTCCTTGTTGCTTGCTAGTTCTAAAAGTGCTAGCAGCGCGTATTCAACTTTGGAAGACAGATCCAAAAGAGTATAGTTTTGGCTATTCAAGTCCGTACTCAATATACTACTGTTTTTCGATAAGTTTATCGTAATTTTATGACAGATTTATTTTCATGGGAGTGTTAGATGTAATAACATTGCGCTAATTAGTCATAAATTATCATAATATTATCGATTTGCAGTAGATTATCCAAGACAATTCCTACAAATGATTTCATTAATTACATAACTTACACACTTGGCTTGTCTGTTGATCTTTGGTGTAGGGGCTGTTGAATTTTGAATTGTTATAAACTTCCCAAGATAGGAACAAATTATGCTGCTAACTGATTTGCGAACGATTTATGAGCGCGATCCAGCCGCCCGTAACTGGCTGGAAGTGTTGTTCTGTTACCCAGGTTTTCAAGCCATACTCTTGCATCGAGTGGCGCACTGGCTTTATCAAACGAAGATTCCCTTCATACCTCGGTTTATCTCCCATATAAGTCGGTTTTTGACTGGAATTGAGATTCACCCAGGAGCAAAAATTGGCACGGGAGTTTTTATTGACCACGGTATGGGAGTGGTGATTGGTGAGACAGCAGTGGTGGGTGACTACAGCTTAATTTACCAAGGAGTCACTCTCGGTGGTACTGGCAAAGAGACAGGAAAGCGCCATCCTACTCTCGGCAATCACGTCGTTGTGGGAGCAGGTGCTAAGGTATTGGGCAACATTAATATTGGGGAACATGTCCGCATTGGGGCAGGTTCAGTAGTGCTGCGAGATGTGCCTAGCAACACCACAGTCGTAGGGGTTCCAGGGCGCGTGACTCGTCAGACTAAGGAAATAGCCGATGTTCTGGCTCACAATAAACTGCGGGATGTGGAAGCAGAAGTGATTCGCGCCTTATTTGAACGAGTCAAAGCTTTAGAAAAACAAGTCCAAGAATTACAGGCGCAGTCATCTGTACACGCATTGCAAGTTAGCGACTCACAAACGAACAATAGCAAGTCGAATAGTGATTTGGTGATTTCAGAGTTTTTAGATGGTGCGGGGATTTAAATCAGGGAACAGTGAACAGTGAACAGTGAACGCTTAACAGTGAACAGGGAACAATTGATAACTGATAACTGATAACTGATAACTGATACTAGCATTGGTTAAGATGAAAAGGCTGTCTGCGATCGGTAGCTTCACCGTGCAGTCAGTTTTTGTTTTAGGCAATGCAGCTGCACGCTAAGGAAGAAAAGAAAGTATGCCGTGGATAGAGTTAAGCCTCGATACAACACACGAGGCTATTGATTGGGTTCGTACGCTGCTTGCAGAGACTCTCGAAATTGGTGACATTAATATCGTAGAATATACGGGACTGAACCAACCCCATCCAGTTGAGCAGCACCCTCAATGGACATTCACGATTTACTTATATCTACCACTAGATGCCCAGTCGAGAACACGTGTAGAAAAAATCGTTAATTTGCTCTCGCCTTTGCACCGTACTGGACTAACGACTACGATACAGACGACTGTGGTTGAAGACAAACCCACAGACGCAAACGGACTCAACTCTAGAATTCATCGGATAGGGAAACGCTTCGTTGTACTTACTCCTGATGCATCTTATCAATCCCAAACAGCAGACGAAGTCACTTTGAGACTGAAGACAACCCTCTGTTTTGGCAGCGGTTTACATCCAGCAACCATTCTCAGCCTTCAACTGCTTGAGCAGTACATCATCCCCACCATGAATGTCTTAGACTTGGGTTCAGGTTCAGGTATTCTGAGTGTGGCAATGGCGAAGCTTGGGGCAAATGTCTTAGCATTAGACAACGATCGCATTGCGGTAGTTGCCACTCAAGACGCTGTACGTTGTAACGGGGTAGAACAGCAGGTAAGAGTGATGAAAGGAAGCTTGGGATCTGGAAGTGAGATGGGGCATTGGATGGGTGGAGACATTATCGACAATGTGCCAAGCATCAAAGATACAAAAACTTTTGACCTGATTGTCGCCAATATTCTAGCACGGATGCATATTGCTCTTGCTGATGACTTCCAGCGTGCGCTGCGTCAAACTGATGCACACGGGGGACTTCTGATTACAGCTGGTTTTACTGCTGATCATGAGGAGAATGTTGACAAAGCTTTAACAAAAGCAGGATTTGAGATCGTTGATTGTAAACGATTAGACGAGTGGGTTGCATTTGCCCATCGCCTTGTTTTGTAATGGGATAAGCTCTATTTTCAACGATCTCGTAAACCTGCGTACTCTAAGTCATTCAAGCAAGTAGAGATGATAGAGTTAGTTATGGGTATATAGTGTCAGCAACGAACACAGGTTTGTTTTTGTAATCTGCTTCCAACTGTCGTCTCACCCTTTGATCCCAAGTGATGCCGTAGTCTCGTTCAATATCTGCAGCGACAAAAGGACGAACAACACCCACCATGCCTACTGTCTGATTTTTGTTTATCACCCTTTTTGGTGTTGCGACGAATAAAACCAACAAATCTTCCGTGCCTAGGGAGTAACTTTCATCGAGTGTGAACAAAACGGGACTTTGAATATTATCAACACTACCCATAACTGCAACCTTTGTACCATAGTACTTGCGAGGGTTTTGGGTAATTTGTCCGACTCTAGGCGCTAATAGAATTGACTTAGCAATAATCGCAGGTTTATTGATATAATCCTCATAGATTTTGTCCTGCAAATTGAGATTATAATTCCGCTCAATGTTTTGAATATTTAAGTTACGAACATCACCCGTAACTTGAACTTTTGTATCACTGTCAGTTGGTAAATCGAAAGCTAGACCCGAAGCGTTGATGACTACTACAGGCTCGCCGCCTAATAATTTTTGATCACTTACCGTAAAAGACGATTGACCTACTTTTTTCATCGGTTGGCTTCTCACCGTTACGGGTTCACCTATGAAATTGTCTGTTTTTTTGCTAAGATCATATGTATTAACAACTTGTGTAGGAGCGAGTGTATTACCGCCATAGCCTACTCTCACCAGCACTGCAATCAATACTAGAGATACAATGACTCTTGCATCCCAAAGTTTTTGCAGTAAATAATCTCTCTCACGACTGATTTTGCCTTTCATCTGTTGGTCATTCATAATTCAGACTTTCTTATTTTAAATTTATTTGTTGTCCAAAAATGCTAAGCTAAGATTAGATAGTCACATACTATACAGATTTGTGAAAAAGCAATAAGTATGAGACTTTCACGAAAACTCAAACTTTGCTTCTTCATGGAGTTATGAATCTCAAGGAAGAGAAATTTTTGTTTTATGTGATGCAAGTTTATTATTAGCGAAGTCGTGTTATTTTCTCTTCCTGCTGAGGTAATATAATTAGTATCAACTAAGATAGATTGCCAATACTGTAGATAGAGTCTTCTCTTCCTATCGGCGACTCTAGGTGGCTATCTTAGCTAATGCAACTATCTGAAGAGAATGTTGACACTCTGCGGCCTAAAGGCACGCAGATTCTTGGGTCGCGGGGATTCCAACGAATTTACCCTCACCAAGCGTGTGCCCCACGGCTGCAAGTCCGCGTATCGCGACTACTTGTGCAGCTGCAACATCCCTATCGGTTGTATAGCCGCAATGTGAACATACATGAACACGTTCACAAAGATCTTTTTTACCAGTTTCAGTTCCGCAGTTAGGGCAGATTTGGCTAGTCTTACGAGCATCTACCTTCTGGAAATAAACACCGCGCTTAAAACATGTCTGTTGCAAGATATTAAAAAACTGACCAAATCCTGCATCAAGGCAATGTTTACCGAGTATTACGCGAGATAGCCCAACAAGATTTAGATCTTCAACAAACACCATCCCTGCATTATTGCAGTTGACATACATTTTACAGGCAGCGCGAACACGAATGCGTATCCCAGACAAAAAAGCAGGTCGAAAGGGAATTTTTAAAGGGAACTCTAATAGTAAGCCAAAAGCAAAGACAAATAGCAGTGAGCAAGCCTGGGGGATAATCCCAGGCTTTTTTTAAGTTTTACCCATGGCGCAGTAGCAGTGTGCTAAGGAGCTTAGGCAATATTTGCGCCTAGAGCACGCCAAGTTTTTACACCAACAATTCCATCTTGACTCAGATTATACTTGCGTTGAAAGTCCTTGACTGCATCCTCAGTTTTATCACCGAAGTTAGCGTCAAAGGTAATTTTGTATTTGTAACGGAGAATCAGAATTTGTTGCAGTAATCTAACTCCTTCAGTTTGTAGACCTTTCTTTAGAGTTGGCAGATCATTAGACAGTTGGGCATCAGCAGCAGTAGTTGCAGCTTGAAGTTCGGATGACATAGTTTATTCCTGTTTGAATGTTTTTTGGGAGAACACCCACAGTCAAAGTATTGAGGCTTGTCCCTCCAGATTCTTAGTAAATGTCATCGAATGTAACTTATGCAGTTGGACAATCAACTTTATTGGCGAACATGCTTTTGCTAGATAAGGCGTTGGCAATATTGCGATAATGTGAGAAGCTATTCTGGCGTTGATCTTCTGCACCGGCTGCTCGCAATACGGTTCGGTTAACGGTCGTCAGTAGACCTCTCCAAAAATGGCTATGAAACCTTTACCGCGCTTGCACTAAAAATCAT
>NZ_CAWPKW010000333.1:0-31061 GCF_963888615.1 Brasilonema octagenarum UFV-OR1
CAAAGTCTGCCGGGGGGAGTATCCCCCCGGCGAGCTTTGCCCCTTAGGGGCTAGCCCTCCTTTGAATTTGAGCCCGAAGGGCGAGTGACTTTTGCAAGAGGTCTAGTAGTCTGACGGCTGGTCTTTTTCCTAAATTTTCACCAAAGCGGCTACAGTACCAGCGCTGACTCAACAGCTCGTCGTGTTAGCTGCTAGCGTAATCACCGCGACTGGACAAGGTGCCTTGTTGAGAATAGCATCGGTGCGGTGACCAAAGAAGGCTCGACCAGAAACTGTACGTACACTGCTAGCCATAACAATCAAGTCTACTTCATTAACGCGAGCAAACTTGAGAATTTCCAACTCTGGACTTCCATTTAGGATTGCAGTTTTGACAGATGCCCCCAGTCCCCGCCCCACCTCAGCTTGCTCATGCACAATCTTTTCGGCAAGATCCGTTACAGAGCTCATCGTCTGCTGCTCAAACAAAATGTATTCCTGCTGAGTCCGGTTGACGACATTGACTAATGTAACTGTTGCCCCGGTTTGAGTGGCGATTGTACTTGCTACCTCAACTGCATGTTGGCTATACTCGGTTCCACTGGTTGGCACTAAAATATGACCAATTTTATGATAAGCAGCCAGATCCGTTTCTTCCTCCGCTTCGGATAAATTAGACTTGACTACCATTGTGGCGCAAGGAGCTTCTTGAACTACCCGATCAACAAGTAAATTGAATAAAGCACCTTTGGAACGCTGACGTTCTGTTGCGCCAATAACAATCAAGTCATACCCTTTGCAAGCTTCTTTAAGAATCACCTCAGCTTTGTTGCTTCCCGACTCCACCTTAGTTTCCAGTAGCGACTCGGCGGGTAGATGAAATTTCTCGGTTACTGTAGCAATGGCAGTTTCTGCGGTAGTATCTTTTACCGCATTAGCTGATTTCGTCTTGGCTTTTTTATCACTTTTGGCAAACAGAATCGTCACTTCTACGGGATTTTGGTGTGCTAAATGACTCACTAACTGAGCCGCTAACTTAACGTTCGGTCCTCCTTGGGTGGGCATGAGTACTCGGCGAATGCGCTTGATAAAGCTGCGGCTTGCTAGTTGTTCTTGCTCCAAGCGCTGAACTTCTTCATCACTCATTGACACTTTGGACAATGACCAACGCAACAAGGGAGGAGCCATCAACGAAGTTACAATTGCCACCATGACAATAATTGAATACATCTGCGGATTCAGGACGCCCAAAGAAACCCCTATAGTGGCAACAATAATCTCCATTGCGCCACGGGCATTCATCCCCGAACCCATTGCAATACCTTCCCAATGGCTCAACCCACCGATACGAGAACCGATATAGGCTCCAGTGAATTTACCGAAACAAGCAACTGCCAGTACGAGCAAGCCAATTCCCAACGTCTGAGGATTGAGTATTTGCAGTAAGTCTACCTTTAATCCGGCTGTGGCAAAGAAGATAGGAGCTAAAAACCCAGAGGTAATCAGTTCTAGAGTCAGCCCCGCCTCCCGACTAAAACGCGGCGATTGCCCTGCTAAAATCCCCGTAACAAACGCTCCCAGTGCGGCTTCAATTCCTAAAGTATGGGTAAAGGCAGCAGCACCTAACGCTAGTACTAATAGAGCTGACAAACTAGCTGTTGGTCCACCAATGTAATTATCTACCCAGCGAAACACCCAAGACATGAGCGATCGCCCAATCGTAAAGGCAATTCCCAAAAATAGAACCGCTCCGCCAACCGACCGAAATACCGTCTGGAAATCAAATTTCCCACTACTTGCCAACCCCGATACCACAGACAGGAGAATCCAGCCAATGGTATCATCAGTCATACCAGCTGCCAAAGTAACCTGACCAATATCCCGTCGAATCAACTTTAAGTCCATCAGCACTTTGGCAATCACTGGAACTGCCGAAATACTCATAGCAGTCGCAATAAACAGACTGAAGATCAGACGTTGATTAGGATTAACTAAAAAGCCCTCTGGCAGAAACCAGCCCAAACCCAGTCCAGTAGCGAAGGGAATGACAATGCCTCCCAAAGAAATTACTAGAGCTGTTTTGCCTTTGCGAACAATTAAATTCAGGTCTGTCTCCAGCCCGGTGACAACTAGCAAAAACAGCACTCCTAACCAGGAGACGACCGAAAGCAGATCAGACTGTGCCTGAATTTTAGGGAAAATATGCTCCTGTAAACTTGGCAGAAGCCAGCCGAACACTGACGGACCTAGTAGCACACCTGCAAGCAACTCACCAACCACAGGTGGTAGCTTGATTCGACGCATGAACTCACCTAAGCCTCTGGAGACCAAAAGCAGTAGAGCTAACTCTAGCAATATCAGTAGCAACTCGTGGTGACCAAGGGGCTTGATTGGACCTTTTTGGGCTACTGCACTAGCAGCAAGTAAAGGGTCGAGGAGTGGATTCATGATTTTTATCAAAATTTCTGAAGATGCTCTCACAAGAATCTTCGATGCTCAACAAGTGAAAATCATCTATCTTAGAGCTATTTCATCTCAAAAGGAGGATTAATATATCACCCAGTTCTGTAGTCATCGTTGGCGATACACCCTACGGCATTCAGTCTGCAAACGCAGCTAGTGTGGATGTGATTGCGTTTCGTTGCGCCGGCTTTGACGATGCTCAACCAGAGTGAAGCGATCTGCCTCACGCTCATGCTGAGGGATTTGCGCATAAGGCAAGCGAAGCTATCGCCATTTACAACCAGCCAGCCGACCTTCTAGCGGAATATGAACATTCTCCTCTAGGAAACAGAAAGCGATAATTAGGACAAAACCCCAATCATCGCTACCCAGCCCTTGTGAACACTAAAGAAATATTCCAGCAGCAAAATTAGATAGCTCCTGGACCTTTACCCCGTTGGTCACCCTCTGCTGTGAGTTCACCTTGTTTATCTTCATTGACTTCTTCTAGGTCTTCAGCACGCTCTGCAGCATCTTCTGCTTCTACTTGTCGCGCATCACCCGGTGTTTCGTAGTACATTTCCGGCTCAATCGCGTGGTTATTTGTTAAACCTTCTTGGTCAGTTGTGTAGCCTTTGGTGGTGTCGATACTGTTCCCTCCCTCTTCTTGAGGCGTTCCTTTGAACAGATCTCCTTCTCTTTCAAGACGAGCAGCAGTTTCAGCGGGTGTAATTCCTCTGTCGAAATTATTGTTATCAACGCGATCTGAGGAATCTACTGCTTTGTTAGGTGATTCGCTAGCCATAAATGATCGATGTCCTTGTTAAAAATCTGTTAAATTTAGTTCAATAATAAGATTATGTTTTTCCGTACTCAAGAATAAACTATCTTTAGAAGTGCTCTTACTCAAAAACTTCTATCTAAAGACAGAGACTTTTAAAATTATTCTCGACACTAAAATTCTTTAATGGCAACTAAAAACCATACAAAATTATAAAAACGATCAAATAGAAAATTTAACTTCTACTTGACCGCATTTTTGAAAACTAATAATTCATGATAAAAAACAAGCTTATTAATTCACTTTGGGTTGCATAGTTTTCCTACTTTTATGTAATCCCAATAGTTTTATGAGTTAGCTGAATTATCAGATTTTTTAGCTTTTTGTCTGCTCAACTGTGGCTTTATTAACAATTTTTGTAACGCCTTTGATTTCTTTTGGCAAAGTGTCAATCTTAGCTAACTGGTCTTTTTTTGCTACAGTTCCAGATATTGTTACTGTGCCATCTTCTGAAGCTGCAACTGTTAAATGACCGTTGGGGATATTAGCTTCTAACTTAGAACGAACTTCGCTTTCAATGTCACGTGCAGCTCTTTTTGTCGCACTCCCATCATTCAATTGATTATTCCGCTGTTCACGAGCACGAATGTCAGCATTGAGTTGTTTTTTGCGGATCTCACTCTGAGCATCTTTCAGAGCAGCTTCTGTGGCTTGTGCAGATGGTGCTTGTGTCACTTGTTCCGCTGTTGTATTAGGTGCATCTGCGCTAGTTCTGGCAGGAGGATTTTGACAAGCAGTAGCACCGAAAAGTAAAATGCAACTGATGAAAAAAGGAGTGATCTTGTTCATGTTTATTTCTCTGATTAATTATTTCTAATTTAAGAGTAGTTAGTTGTTAATTCTTAGCAATGACTTACTATGAATCAATAATCATAAATTACTAACCCATAACAACTAACCACTAACGACTACGCCATTTCGGTTCGGTGGTCAATAATTATCACAGCAGGATCATTATCGTCATATCCTGTTGAGTAATTGGTAGAAGGGGTATTTACAAATGGCGTTTCCCGACGAACACTTCGGTCATAACCTTGGTGATGAACACCATCTATGTCGGTGGCATCAAAGATATCAAACTCTTCAATTCCTCGACGTTTCAAAATCGGTTCAGCACGGTGGATTTCATCGTTTGTGCCATCAACCATCACTAAGTTATCGCCTCTATTGACGCGATCGCTGTAAACTCGCGCACGGTTTTCTGGAATTCCCAAACCAACGAGTCCGCCTGCCAAACCACCAGCAGCCGCACCAATCGCTCCGCCTGCAAGTGTTGTAGCTAAAGCAGTTGCTGCTGCACCGCCTGCAATGATAGGACCAACACCAGGAATCGCTAATGCACCAAGACCAACTAACAAGCCTCCCAAACCGCCTAGCGCACCGCCTGTAGCTGCGCCAGCTTTTGCGCCCTCATCAGCTTTATTGCCTGTTTCAAGATTTGTATTGACGCCAGCAATATTGCTCTTGCCATCTGTATCTTTTGCAATCAACGACACTTGATTCAAAGGAAAACCTGCATCTCGCAGTTCTGTCAGTGCTGCTTCTGCATCACGGCGGTGAGAAAAGACGCCAATTGCTCGTCTAGTTCTTTGCAATGTTGCTGTGCGCCCAACAGGCTGTGTAGAACTGATGAGAACTGGATCGTGAATCTCCCATTGTTCAATTCCATGCCGATTTAGAATCGTGCCAGCCCGATTAATCTCATCATCTGTACCATCAATAACGACGACATAATCTCCATTATTCAGGCGCTCATTGTAAAAGTGAGTGCGAGCATCAGGAAATCTAAACCTTGTGGCGTCAATACGATCCTTCAAGTCAACTCCGGCAAAAGGTTCCCTTCGGGTTGAGTCCCTGTTAAATAGGGAAATTTGACTTAAAGGAAAACCTGCTGTTCGCAAATCGCTAACTGCAGCTTCGGCATCGCGCAGATGAGAGAAATAACCAACTGCGTGTTTATTATGACCCAAACCTCCACGTGGAGGAGAGGAGAGTCCAGTAGCTGGCGAGATATATTCGGCTGTCCCACTTGTGACTCCAGATCTGTCGTAAACGTCAAACTCTTCAATTCCTCGCCGTTTTAAAATCTCTTCTGCTTTAGCGATTTCTGCGTCTGTGGCATCTATGATGATCAGGTAGTCTCCGCGCTCTACTCGTTCGTTATAAACTCTGGCTCTTTCTTCAGGAATTCCCAAACCAACCAATGCACCAAGTAGACTACCAGCAGCAGCACCAATACCTGCTCCTGCTGCAGTTGTAGCTAGGGCTGTTGCTGTTGCTCCAGCAAGCATAATCGGACCAATTCCCGGAATTGCTAATGTGCCAAGACCAACTAACAAACCAGTTAATCCGCCCAACACACCACCAGAAACAGCTCCAACTGTAGCGCCTTCATCAGATTTATTACCGATATTTTCCCGCACTTCAGTGCCCGCAATCTCATCGTTGCGGTCTGCATCTTGCTTGATGACAGATACTTTATCTATCGGGAAGCCCGATTCTCTCAACTCATAGAGTGCGCCTTCTGCATCTCGACGATTAGAAAACACACCTACAGCACGCTTATTTACACCCATAACCATGCTTTCTTAACCTCAAGAGTAAAATTAATTTTCTAGGTTCTTATTTAGTACCTTCGATTTTATTTATCCAGGTTTTTAATTTTTTTTTCATCAATCCCTTGGAGGAATTTTTATCTATCTTTAGTATTAGAAAATAAAATAATGTGTAGTTTTTTTAAAAAAATTAAGATTTGATTTGATTTAAGATTATTTTTCTCATTTTTGATTTTTGAGATGATGTCTAAAAGTCTCATTAATTTTAATCAAACAATGTCTTGTTTTGTGTTTTCTGTATCAAGGCAGACAATCTGACTGTCAGCAAACTAGGGGTGTAAGAGTGTAGGGGATCCCCATCAATGAATTGACTCACATATTGCGCCAAGAAAAATTGATGGATTTTAGGAACTCAGTATTCAAGCATAAGTCTTGATTTAGCAAGAGAAGTTCATAAAATTCATGTAGCTTTATCGTACCTCTTTTTAGCTTGTACGGTTTGATACGCAGAGGTGCAAGATATGAGTTGAGGGCTTGAGTCCTTCTTCCCCCTATACCCCTACACCCGCGCGTTGCGGTCATTCAGAGGCTTTGCGGAAGGTTTCCCCCCGAAAAGTCGAACAGGTGTATCGCAAGACAGTGCCTCAACCTTTGTGATGAACACGGGCTGGGTAAGCTACCGTTTACTAGTAAGGGTTTCAGGCGTTATTAGTTTTGGTTTTGGTAGATTTGTTTATTCCTACCTACCAATCTATAAAATTAAGTTTTGTATTATTTATTGATAAGCTTTGAAAAATTCGCTTATATTTAATAGCCTTGGCTTGCCTTCACCAAGAATAAGTGGCAACTTGCCATCCCATTTATCTAATGCTCGATTTTGCAAAATTTCTGGGGTAAGAGTTTCATTTAGTAATTTATGTACTTCAGCCTGTCCTTTTGCAAGATTAACTTTTGCCTCTGCTTCTTTTGATGCTTTGAGCGCTACAAACTCTGCCTTCTTTGCTTCTTGTTCGGCAATTTGTTTCGCTTCTACTGCTTCATCAAATTTCTGAGAGAAGTGAACATGCACAAGAGAAACATCATCCACTGCGACATGATAGTTTGCTAATCGTGCCGTTAATACATCATCTACTTCGGTTTTGACTTCTCCTCGTTTAGTAATTAATTCCTCAGCAGTATACTTTGCAATAACTGCCTTGAGGACTTCTTCGATTGCTGGATTAAGAATCCGAACTACAACATTCTTTTCGTCTCCGATTTGTTGAAATAAGCGATTGACTTCCTCTGGAACTATATGCCAATTGAGCGCTACATCTGCAAAAATATCCTGTAAGTCTTTGGAAGAAGCCTCAGCAGAAATATCTTGTTTTTGAACTCGAACGCTCAATGTTTTTACTGTATTAACGATAGGAATAACGACATGAATTCCTTCTCCTAGTGTCGTTTCTTGTACTTTTCCAAATTCCATCAATACTGCCCGTTCACCTGCGTTGACAATCACAAAAGGCGTGAGGAAGATGGTGATCAGGCATAAAAGTGCAGTTAGTTTACCCGCACTGTTAAAGGCTTTACTTTTTTTCATGCTGACCTCACGGGAGTGTGGAAACCGTGCGCTTTCAAGCCACGGAGGAAACACGACACGCTTGATTTATCAACCCTTCGACTACGCTTAGGGTAAACCCTCAAATTCTCCAAATTAGGCATATGAATAACCGTCCTTTTTGTGAATGTGTTTGCAATACGTGTGATTAACGCCTTGGATTAACTCAGTCTTAGTTGCAACGTTAAAACTGCCTGTTGCACGAGTTGCAATTCTTCCAACATATTGACCAACCTTTTTCCCAGAAGTAACGGTTGCCTTAACAACATATCCAGTTTGAAAACCAAAATGAAATTTAGCTCTTGAGCAATGACGACTAGGAAAACCGTATTTGTCAGTTCGGCATAGTTGACGGGTTCCGTGCCCGTTTGCTGTGATCAGCAAGGGTTTTACATTCTTGACATTGAGAATTGGCGTAGATTTCCCCACACACGCAGCATCAAGCCAATGCGTTTTGTCTAAACCTTGCTGAGTGCGGTTGAATTTGGTCAATCCTCCTGATCCAGTTTCTACTGATAAACCAGTTGCTTTTAACACTTCCAGCAATGCAAACCTAGTTGTATTAACTGCGGCAGCACCTACCAATGGTTTTTTTGCTTGTTTAAGAATATTCTCTAACTTTGATGGGTCTTTTTTGAGAAACTCCCTAATATCTTTTGTCCCTTTCTTGGTGTTACATTTCTCACAACTTAGGGTTAGGTTTGTGATTGAATTAGAGCCACCTTTAGACCTAGGGTGAATATGTTCTATTTGCAATTTAACGTCCTTTGTTCCGCAGTAAGCGCACTGTCTATTCCACTTTTCTAGTAGGTATTCTCTGGTTTCATAACCTGCAAGAGTACCCTGTTGGTATTCCTTACCTTGAATATCAGGATTACGCATTAGCTGCATATCAAAGCGTACTAACTCTTGGCTTATCACTTCAATTAATGCGACTGCTGAAGCCCCCAAATTGAATTTGGGGGTTGCTTACAACTGATTTGGGAACGCCAATTTTTCAATAGTCTTCAGTTATCAGTTAAGCACCTATAGCAATCCTCCAAAGATTTTTGAGAATCACTTCTTGAGAGTCTTAACGCTTAACAGGTGAGACCAGCCCCCGTCTTGGTGAACCAGCACTGCGGGAGGGTTTCCCTCCGCAGGTGACTGGTGAACCCCGTAGGGGCGGTCTCCGTCACGTTAGCGTAGCGTCTGTGCAGGAGATTGGGGGACTGGCGTTAGCGCAGCGAGACCGGAGGTCTTCCCCGAAGGGAAAGAAGGAATAAAGCTGTACCCAGAGCAAAAATTAAATTAGAGTCCAATAAACAGAACAAACAAGCCTTGGCTAGAATAACTCAATCTGGTTCTACACCTAAATGTATGGGTATAAATAGTCCCAGCCTGAATAATTGGGATAGGCTTGGCTTGTTTTTTTCAGGCGATAAGCTAGACGCTTGACGCTACGCGTATCGCCAAAACGCTTCCTGTTGTCCAAAGATAGGTTTAGAGGGTTTTGCAAAAGCTACCTTCGCTCGCCAAGAAGGGCAATAAGTTAGAGGCTTGACCCCACGCGTATCGCACTTAATAATCAATCTATAGTAGATAAGCCGCAACTTGCGTTACTAGATGCTAACATCTTCTGGTTGGAGTACTCATATAGCTGCAGTAGATTATCAACTCAACTGATTCAAAAACGGACGAGCCAGGAAAAAGCTAGAAATTGATTTAGCATCAAGTAGCTCACCGTCAAGAATAGATTTCTCTAGCTCATCTGGTGTGAAAAACACTGTTTCCAAATCCTCGTCTTCGTCTTGTGTTGGTGCTTTCTCCAGCTTTTCTAAATCTTGTGCTAAATAAGCATAAATGATTTCATCAGAATAACCCGGAGCGAGAAAAAATTCTCCTAGTTTTTGCCACTTTTGGGCACGGTAGCCAGTTTCTTCTTGTATTTCACGCTGAATTGTCTGTAGGGGGTCTTCGTTTGGTTCCAATGTACCAGCAGGAAACTCTAACACTCTTCCTTGAACTGCAAAACGATACTGGCGCAAAAGTATCAGTTTACCTTCTGAAGTGACGGGTATAGCTAAAGCGCCACCTGGATGACGAATGCATTCCCATTCTCCTTCTGCGTTGTTAGGTAATCGTAAGCGATTAACCTCAAAATCAAATTTGCGTCCTTTATAGTACAAGCGCTGTCTGAGCAGGTGGGGTAATTCTCTACCTAGTGGCATAGTTCAATAATTTGCTTTAAAAATACACAGACTAAGGCTTTGCTGAAGATGTCAAAATCAGCGTTGTCTGTATCTGTTAGTGGTAAACTTAGTAGCCACCAACAAGTGTACTTCAGAACAGCCTACCTATCTTTGACTTCTCAACCTTCTTGTCGCACAGGATAATGACCAATTTTACTGCCAAGGGCGATCGCACTATTAACCTTTATTAAGTAACGTATTTTGCTTGCCTGTTTTGTTTTTGTGTTTTATATTTTTTCAGCAGTACTATTGCTTGATGCAATGAGAAAAGATAAAATTTGTATAAATAAAAACACAAAACTACAACAAAAATTTTAGCAAAAACGATATATCCAATCATTCGTTGGGTGATATACTATCACGAATGTAGTGCAATGATCAAAAAACTTTGGATGGTGGTTAGATTGCAACTGCTTGAAGTGAGGAATTAACGTGGTTAAGTTTACCTCCTGGTTCAAGGAACGACCAGAAAAGTCGAGTGAAGCTGATAAGGTTCAACCAAACTCGCCGCTTAGTGACCAAAATGAGGAGAACAAGGGATTAACAAATGAAAATGATCAGACAACACCAACCAAGCCCGCAAGGCAAAACAAATTACTGAACCAGATACTTTCCAAACTTCCTGGTAGTCACAAACCCCTTTATCGTCGTTACTGGTTTTGGGCAGGCTTGGGTATAAGTAGTGGAATTATTGCCATAGCCTACGGAATTCGAGCAATAGACCAAGGTTTACCAGATAAAGCGGAACTGACTGCAATTGTTCGAGAACGTACACTGACTATAAAAGCAGCTGATGGTAGCATAATACAACAACAAGGTGAAGCAACTAGAGAACAGTTAAAAATAGAAGAAATACCAGATAAACTTAAAAAAGCTTTTATTGCTTCAGAAGACAGAAGGTTCAAAGAACACAACGGAGTTGATCCCCAAGGAATTGTGAGAGCAGTTTTAAATAACCTGCGATCGCAAAACGTGGTCGAAGGTGGTAGTACAATTACGCAACAACTCTCAAGAATTCTGTTTCTCAAACAAGAGAAAACTTTCTGGCGTAAGTTAAAAGAAGCCCGATTATCACAAAAAATTGAAGGGCAATTGTCCAAGGACGAAATTCTGGAACGTTACCTGAATTTAGTTTACTTGGGTTCTGGTGCTTACGGTGTCGCAGATGCAGCATGGGTTTATTTTAGTAAATCTGTGGATCAACTCACCTTGGATGAAATGGCGATAATTGCAGCATTACCTCCTGCCCCAAATCGCTTTTCGCCACAAGTGAATAAACAAGAGGCAAAACAACGGCGAGATTTGGTACTACAGCGGATGCTGGAAGATGGATTTATTACAGCAGCCGAAAAACAAACAGCAACTGCAGAACCGATTCACCTGAAACCCAGTTCACCCAAGCGATGGCAAGAAGAAGCCCCCTACTTTATTAGCTACGTTCAGAAAGAATTGCCTAAGTATGTTTCCCCCAAAGCACTACAAGCAGGCGGTTTCACAGTGGAAACAAGTCTGAACTTGAATTGGCAGAAGGCGGCGGAAGCAGCTGTGAAAAAAACGCTGCGAAATGAGGGGCGCTGGGAAAACTTCAAGCAAGCGGCTTTGGTTGCTGTTGATCCCCGCAATGGTGAAATTAAGGCAATGGTTGGGGGAAAAGACTTTGGTAAAAACCAATTTAATCGCGTGACTCAGGCACAGCGTCAACCAGGATCAACATTCAAAGGGTTTGTTTATGCAGCTGCTATAGCAAGCGGGATGGATCCTTACGATACCTACCTCGATGCACCCCTAGTTGTAGATGGTTATGAACCAAAAAACTTTGATGAGGGTTACCGAGGCATGCTTAGCATGAGGGATGCAATCACCAAATCGATCAACATTGTTGCGGTGAGAATCCTGATGAAAGTCGGTTTTCAACCAACCATTCAACTTGCTCATAGGATGGGGATTCAATCGGAACTAAAACCGATGTATTCCTTGGCGCTGGGTTCTTCTGAAGTAAATTTGCTAGAGTTAACTAGTGCTTATGGTTCCTTCGCTACGAAAGGGTTACATGTCGCTCCTCATGGTATTACCCGTATCCTTGACCGTCAAGGTAAAGTCATTTGGTCTGCTAATTTTAAGCAAGAGCGGGCGATCGATGCAGACAGTGCTGCTATCATGACTTGGATGCTTCGTAATGTTGTGCTAAATGGAACTGGTCGTGCGGCTCAATTAGGTAGACCGGTTGCTGGCAAGACTGGCACCACTGATGATGCCCGCGACTTATGGTTTATTGGCTATATTCCTCAGATGGTAACAGGAGTTTGGCTAGGTAATGACAATAATAAACCTACTTGGGGTAGTAGTGGGAGTGCTGCTTACACCTGGCATGAATTTATGGAAAAAGCGGTCAAGGAAATACCGGTTGAAAAGTTTCCAGAAAGACCCAAGTTAGAAGGTCGAAAAGCTACGATAAAAGCAGTACCAGTCAAAGCTAGGCGAATTATCAATCGCGCTATCACCTCTGATGACCAGCAATCTGATGAACAATATACTCGCAGGTCATACAGACGACGAAGTCAACAAGTAAATTCTGATGATAATAGTGGTGAAGAGCGTTCATCTAGAAGACGCAGATATAGAAGACGCTATTATCAGGAGGAGCAGCAACAACAACAACAGGAAATCTCAACACCAAGAAGGCGCTATAGTCGTCGTTCTCGTAGTGAAGAATCAAGTTCTAGTAGTGAGTCGTCCTCACAATCGTATCGTTCACGGCGGCGCTATCGAACAGAAAACTCTGATTATTCACCTCCAAGAAGGCGTAGACGACAGTATACACAACCTGCAAACAACTCTCCTCCTTCTAATTCAACTTCTTCTCCTCCAACACGTTCGTGGCGGGAAAGACTTAGACCTACTACGCCATCTTCAGAAACAGGTCCTGAAGGTTAGAGATGGTATCAAGTCTGCTTTTTAGCAGCTTCTAAGGGGGCGATCGCCCCTATGTGCAAGCGCCTGTTCTTCCAGAACAGGCTTCCTCAAAGCCGAACTTTGAGGTAACCGCACTCCGTGCGGTTGGGTAACGGGGCGCGCTACGCGATCGCCTGTTAAGTCCAAAATAAACCTTGTATGGTTGATTACAGTCTTAACGAGGCGATCGCATGACGTGGCATCCATTACCAGCATCACCACGTTCTAAGCTTGATATTACGGGCAACGAAACGAATTTTATAGAACTGGGTAAGAGATTCTGTGCAACTGAATCAACAATAATAGAATAGTTAGTTATGGACGGTAAGAGTATCAAAACTACTGTCTGAGCATTTCTGTTGAGTGCTTTGTTATTAATTAGATTTAATATGATAAATGGGCATTGCCAAACTAAAATTTTCGGCGATTTAATATGAATATTTCACTGAGCAAATTACTGCCATTGTTAATTTTGACACTCATATTCCCGCTAGTCTTTCTCAATGGGTGGCTAGCGTTTAGAGTTATTCTATATTTTAAACCCCTTATAACAACTTTTATATTAGCAGGTTTACTTGCCTTTATTCTCAATTATCCTGTTTCGATTCTTCAGCAACGGGGAGTGAAAAGAAATTATGCAGTGGCATTAGTTTTTATAACAACTGTAATAATTGTATTTGCTTTAGGTTTGACAGTATTGCCCATTATTTTACAGCAATCTCATGAAATGGTGACAATACTTCCTCAATGGATTGATTCTAGTGAATCGAAATTAAAAAATATTAATGATTGGATACTAAGCTTCGGTTTCAAAGTAAATTTTCATCAGATATTTTCTCAAATAGTAAATCGCTTACCTGATGAGTTAGACTATCTAGTAGATGAACTATTTACTATTGCAATCGACACTATTGATAGTATCTCAGAAGCTTTAATTACAGTGGTGCTAACTGTCTATTTGCTATTAGATGGTGCGAGAATTTGGGATAGTTTCTTTAAAAAATTACCTTTGAGTTTTGGTCAGCAGTTGAGGCAGTCTATTCAAAAAAATTTTCAAAATTACTTAATTGGTCAGGTAGCTTTAGCTTTTCTGATGGGTATTTCACTAACTATAGTGTTTCTCGTTCTTCAAGTTCAATTTGCTTTACTCTTTGGTTTGGGAATCGGGATTTTGAGTTTAATTCCCTTCGGTGATGTTGTTAGCCTTGCTGTAGTTACTCTCATCATAGCTTCACATGACTTTTGGCTAGCAGCAAGGGTTTTAGCTGTAGCCGTTGTCGTTGACCAATTAATTGACCAAGCGATCGCTCCAAGACTTTTAGGTAGTTTTACAGGACTTAGACCAATTTGGGTTTTAATTTCTTTACTAGTAGGAACTTACATTGGTGGAGTTTTGGGATTACTTATTGCTGTACCCGTAGCTGGTGTGATCAAAGATGCACTAGATAATTGGCAACTTCCTTCTAAACCTGATTATTCCGACAGTGTTGTTGACAGTAAAGAATTGTCAGAAATATTAACCAATGAGTAGTGATTGGGTTATTACTGTACAACCAGGTACTTCCTGATTATTGTAAATGAAATGGATCTTAATCACATATTAACTTGGATGGTGTGCCTATCATGTATCTCGACCATGATGAGCGCATCTTTATCTGGAACTAATAATAATCGTGGCTGGATTTTAGTATCAGGATTAATCTTAGTTATAATAGCACTTTTGTCTTATCTGACTCCATCCCTGGGTGGGTTGATTGGTGGATGTTTGTGGGCAATTTTAGTTATTTTGCCTAATATTGGTCACAAGAAAGTTGACCAACTTATTGACCAACAACGTTTTGGTCAAGCAAGCAGAGTGGCGAGTCTGATTTGGTGGCTGCATCCCTTGGATGGTTGGCGTGAGCAACCAAAATTGTTATACGCTTTGGATTTGGGTCAGCGTGGTGCAAGGGCTTCAGCTGTTGCAATTTTAGACCGTTATCAAACTGCTACAACACCAACTGGTCGTTCTGCAGCTGTCAGCCTTTACCAAATGGATGCTCGTTGGGAAGAATTGCTGCTGTGGATACAGAATAGCCTAAACGAAGCAGTATTGCGCAAGGATTTCGATATGCTGCTTTGCTATCTGAGAACCCTTGGAGAAACTGGCGATTTGAATGGTATGCTCCAAGCTTGGGAGCGCTATCAGCCAAGCCTGGAAAAAATACTTAACCCAAGAA
The DNA here is from genome assembly GCF_963888615.1 of Brasilonema octagenarum UFV-OR1. Taxonomy (NCBI): domain Bacteria; kingdom Bacillati; phylum Cyanobacteriota; class Cyanophyceae; order Nostocales; family Scytonemataceae; genus Brasilonema; species Brasilonema octagenarum. Next base: position 14,820 of record NZ_CAWPKW010000333.1, read on the forward strand.
CACAAAATCTAGCGCGTATGTATGTGCTAGCCTTCTGCGGTAAAACAGAATATGTCGCGAGATTATTGAGTGGTTCACTATCGGACTATTCCAACACCATCAAACTATTTTGGCTAGCAACAGTTGATCAAGCCGCTGGAAGAGAAGTTATAGCTGTCGAGCAATTTTTGAGTCTTGCTGATAGTAACAATGTTTGCATTCGTAACGCAGTAGCAAGACGTTTATCTAGTCCTGTGGTTGTCGCTGACACATTACTTACTGAAAAATCACGAGAGATTTTATTTAAAATTACTACAGAAATAGAGTCTGAAACAACATACAGCGCTAGAGCTAGCTTCAAGCCACGTTTTGCGATCGCTACATATTTTATTCTAACTTTAAATCTACTTGCTTTTGCCCTAGAGGTGAAACTGGGAGGTAGCACCAACCTAAATAACTTATATCGTTTAGGTGCATTAGTACCACAAGAAGTTGTTAAAGGAGATTGGTGGCGCTTGTTAACAGCCACGTTTCTTCACTTCGGGTTCTTGCACCTATTACTAAATATGTTAGGTCTTTATTTATTTGGTCGCTTGATGGAATTTGCCCTCGGGTCACCCCAATTTTTCCTGTTATATTTTGCTAGTGCAATTGGCTCTATGCTGGCTGTGACTTATATGTCAGTTCTGGGATATTCTCAATCTGATTTTGTAGTTGGTGCATCAGGATGTGTGATGGGTCTTGTTGGTGGTTTTACTGCTGTGCTGTTACACGAGTGGCTAAGGAAAAAGACGCGCCTTGCTGCTAGAAATTTGCGAGGAATTTTAGCAATAATTGTTTTGCAAAGCATCTTTGACCTGACAACTCCACAGATTAGCTTCGTTGGACATACTTCTGGGTTGATTGTTGGTTTTGTGATGGGGATGATTTTAAAGGCTTTTTGAGCGAGGTTTCAAATTGTTAATTGGCTTGTAGAATCAAATTTGGCGCACGTGTTGTGATTTCCGGAGCAATCGTATTACTCTACGCTAATAGATTGTAGTTCCTGTCTACTGCGTCGCGCAGCTTCAGGTGATATTACTCCTTGAACTTCAATGTTGGTCGAGATACTTTGTCCCGTATTCAAGAAAACCCCTTTTACATGAAGAATCCCATTAGCATCGTATGCAAACGTAACCTCAACGGGAGAACCCGCGAGAGAAGGTGGTAAATTTTCCATTCGTGCAATTCCTAATTGTACACAGTCTTGTGGATCTTGGGCATCACCCTGAAGAATCTCAATATCTACTGCATCTTGCTTATCTCGAACAGTCCCGTAAACCTGGGATTGTTGGCAAGGGATTTTACTGTTTTTTGGAATAATTATTGAGTTTTCAGGTACTCCAAAGTCGTTGAGACTTACTACTCCCAGGCTATGGGCACAGACATCAGAGATGTTAGGTAATAGTGTGTTAGGAGTTTGTGGAACTTCGCCTGCTTCAATTGCCAGACTATTTGCAAGAATTGCTGCTCCCTGGGCAACAACCTCGTCAGGGTTTACTGATCGCAGAGGCTCTTTTCCAAATAACCGGGTCAGCATTTTTGCTACTAACGGAATCCGCGAAGAACCTCCCACAAGCAAGACATCATCAATCTTACGAGTGCTGAGTTCAGCTTCATCTAAAACAAGTTCTACGTTCATTTCAGTCCGAAGAACCAATTCATCAATCAGTTCTTCAAACTGAGGTTGAGTAATTTTGAACGCTGCTTGTCGTCCTTCAACATTGAGGGAGACTCTAGCATTAGGGCTGGAAGAAAGCTTCCGCTTAGTTTCCTCTGCTTTGCTGCGAAGTTCTTGTTCACCTGCCAGAGATGTCAGTGGATCGAAGCCCGTTGCTTTACGAAACTCTTGTTGGAAAAATGCGATTAAACAATCGTCTATATCTTTCCCGCCCAATTCGTGATCTCCACCAGAAGCAATCACATTGACGTCTTTACCATTGACTTTCATGATTGTGATGTCAAAGGTACCACCGCCCAAGTCGTAGACAAGGATAGTTTTATTGTGAACTTCACGACTGGCTGAAAACTCTAAAGCGGCAGCAGTGGGTTCGTTGATGATGCCCAGAACATTCAAACCTGCAATTTCTCCAGCGGTTTTGGTTGCAACACGCCGCTTGTCATCAAAATAAGCCGGCACAGTGATGACAACATCACGAATGGTGGTATTTAGGAAGACTTCAGCATCTTGCTTAAGCTTTTTTAGGATCAAGGCTGAGATATCTTCAGGGCTATAGTCTCGACCATTTTGGCGAATTCGATAGTCGGTGCCCATCCGACGCTTGATAAACTGTACAACCCGTTCTCCTTCAGAGACGGCGACATTCTTTGCATAACTGCCAACAACAACACTATCGTCTTCAAATAATAGAACCGAGGGAGTGATCCGCTCTCCTTCAGCATTGGGGATAATTTCGCTCTTACCATCGGCGTTGATATACGCCATTGCAGAATAAGTAGTTCCTAGATCGATTCCAATTACGTAACTCATAGTTTTCCTCAAGTAATATTAAAAAGTTGAAAATTTTGGTTTACCAGATATTAGGCTTATCGACTTCTCCGTGAACAAGAGAATCTAGTGCTTCAATAATTAAGTTATCTATGGTCTTAAGAAAGCTATTAGTTTCTATGGCGTTATTAGCAGCTAAGTTGATTATTTCCTGCTTTAAATCATCAAGGTATCCTGACTTGAGTTTCTGCTTTGCCTGTGTCATAGCTTGTGCCATTTGCCCCTGGAAATCTACCTTAAGTTTGTTCGCTAGGAAATCATCTGCTATTAACTGCGTAACATTGCGGGAGTTTGCTCGAAAAGCTGCTTTGTAGGTTTCTAGTAACTCATTAAGAACCCGTGATGGTAATGGGAGAATACAGGATAGCTTTCTGATGTAAAGAAGTTTTCCTTGTTGACGCACCTCCAATAATCCAGTTAATTCTGGTCTTGTTTCTTGTGGTTTACGACAGAAGAACAAAATACTGGGGACATCTATTCTTTCCTGTTCGTCAAACATAACTGGTATAAAGCCAACCAAATCACAAACTCCCAGTTCTTTAGATTTTTGAGCTAGTACTTCAGCGAGTTTGCTCAAAATAATCTCTGTTGAAACATTGATAGGTTCTCGTTTAGGATTACCTAAATCGCCAATACTTAGAAGTGTTCCATCGGCGGTTAGTTGGCTTAAGGTAGCTTTGCTAGCTTCAACGTCATAGCTATTGAGTTGTGCAGTCAGTAGTCGATAAGAACTGTTTGGAAGAAAGATTTCGTCAAGACGCTCTGAGTCTAAATTCAAAAAGCCAATAGAAAATTTTAGGTTTGAACTGACACTACTTAAAGTATCTTTTCTTATTTTGAGGTATCTACGCTCAGTTTCTAGTAATGTATTGATCTGATTACGAAAGTCTTTTTCAACTTTATCTATCCTCTCAACCATAACAGGGAAAACTGCTATATCTCGCACAGTGCTACCGATCGCACTTAATGCAGACTGTTGCGCTTCTTCTGCAACCTCCTGAAAAAAGCTAAACTTGCTGTGTTCTCCTAAATGTTTAATTGCAGCGCGGGACTTTTCATTCGCTTGCTCAACTGCGAGCATCTGTTTGAGTTCTTGGAGTAAGCTTTCAAACTGGTTATCTAAGAGTTCTTTAGTAGAAGCCAAATCTTCAGGGTGGCTATGCTCTAGCCCGATGAGAGCTTCTAGAAATTCTGAACGAAACTTCTGGGATCTAAAACTGAATAGTCGAAGCTGATCGCAAACTGGATCGACTTGCTTTGCTATACGTAGACGATAATATAGAAAGAATTGTTCATACTTAGACTGAATATTCTGTTCTTCATAAAGAAGTTTTTCGACCTGAAAAGATAAAACTTCTTTCGCTTGACGAAGCTCTTGAAGTGTTTGATATGAGTAGTTTTCTATATCGCTTTGTAGGGAACGAATTTTGGAGTAGTAGGACTCAAATAAATTGGATGCAGATTCTTGTGAAAGAAAGCGCAAATTTTGGACGAGTTTTTCTTTTGCTTTTCCCACGTTCTCAGCTTCAGAACAAAACTTTTGAACATCTACAATCAACCATGAATCTCTAGCTAGAACTTCTGTTGCTTTCACAATACCATCAAAGTTACGCTGAAATATACTCTCAATAGCTTTATAAAAATCATGATTGTCAATAAGCACTAATACAGTTTTGAAGAAGCTTGACCATTCCGGTTCAACTTCTGCTCTAATTTTCTTCCTAACTAATTCTTCCGAGAAAGATATCGGTTTGAACGTTAACTGATACCGATTTTCAAAACTTTCTTGAATATGGGTTAAATGTTCAAAAGCCGCCTGATTATTATAGTCTTGTATTTTTTGTAACGTTTTTTGGATATCTTTGATATAAATTTTACCCAAAGTTTTTTTATACTCGGGTAACAGCGACAGGCTGATTTGCTTATAGTATTTGTTAAAGAAAATTTCAAATAGCATATAATCCTTTGTTATCGACATTATAGAAAAATATAAATAGTAAATGAATTAGGAAAAATCAGGATTTTTTAGATTTTTTCTTCTTTCGTCTATCATCTTGCCCATCTCTCTTATCGTCCTCTATTTCCACTAAATCTTGAGCCTCATCACTTAGCTGATGAACATCCCTCTGTTTATCGCTAAGTTCCTTAACCTGTTTGGGGAGAGAATCCTCTGGTAAAGGAAAAGACTCTGCTCCTATTGTGCGGTTACTTACTTCTACGGCATTCATAAAATCATCAACGAATTCGGTAGCAGATATTGAAATATCAGCTGCTTTATCCATCAACTGACTCACCTTTCGGTTAGTGACCACCGTCACAAATAGAGAGGTTCCTACTGTAGCTAAAGCTACTATCTTCTCAAAAAAAGAGTAAACAGAATCTTTTATGTCATTAAATTGCTCGGTTAATTTTTCAATGTCAACTCCTGCTAGATAAATATTCTGTTTTGCTGGATTTTCATCTTGACTGTTCTCTGTTACAACATCATTGAGATTTTTATTATATTCAGCATCTAATGGAGTTGATTCAGTTTTTTTGTCAGTACCACCTAAGTCTTTATTTCTGTAACTATCCTGAGCATTTAGTCTTCTCTTTTTGGATTGATCTAATTGTTGCCTGAGTTGAGCTTGAGTACCATCTATACTCTGCTCTAATTGAGATAACAAGTTATTTTCTTTATTCTTCTCTTGTTCAGCTTGAGAAATGTGAGAACTATCAATCCCAACTGATTCTGATTTTTTTTGGAGATTTTGAAGCTTATTTATATCTGAAACATTACTAGAAGTAGCTTTAGATAAATTATCCTTCGTTTGTTCGAGTTCATCATAGACTTCCTCTATTTTACCAATTTCTAAGTCATGTTTTGCACTGACAGCTTGTTGAGTTTCCCTAGCAGACTGATTCTGTTCCTGGATAAGCTCTGTAGTCACTCCACGATCTAAGCTATTGAATGTTTGCTGAGTTTTTTCAGCAAGCTTTGCAAGTTCAATAGCTTTCTGGTTAGCATCTAGCCCTTTAGTTTCTAGGCTCTTTACTTCTTGAGCAATCTCCTTACGTTTCTTAGAAGTCATGATTATATCCTGAGGACAAAAGTATTAGTTGATTAGCGTTTTCAAGAACCTAGAGTGTTTTTTGATTGATAGGTAAATTGAGCACTCTGCCTTTTTTGCTTTGCCTCATTAATATTCTTTTGCATTTCTTGCTGAGACTTCTCTATAGCCTGAGATTCAGTGTTCAGAAACTTAATCTCATCTGTTTTAGCTTTCTCAGCTTTCTTAATATTTTCAGCACTTACCCGTGCTTTTTGTGCCTCAGCCTTAAGATTATTGAGCTTCTGTACATCAGCTTGGTCAGCTTTTACACCTTCGCTGAACTTTTGCTGATTATTTTTCAACTCCGTATCAATTTTCTCAGATTGCTTCTCAGCTTCGACATAGCGTGCATCAATTTTTGCTTGAAAAGCAGCAGCAGCCCCCTCCATGCTTGCAGCAGCTTCCGCAGTTGCTTCTCCTTGCATTCCCTCCAGCACAGCCTTTGTTTTTTCGGCTAACTTAGCTAACTCCAATGCCTTTTTACTAGCGGTATCACCTTCTTGTTTCTTCTTATCAAGTTCTTGTTTAATTTCTTTTTTACCTTTAGCAGCCATATTGATATTTCCTTTGGTTGAGCGAATTTGTCAAACACTTATGCTTATTAAGCGTCTTCCTCAAGATGAAGAATACTTTGCTCTGTAGTTCAAATGAATCCTCTGTTCAATTTCGCTAATTTGATTTGCCATCCTTGCAAGCTCATCGTTCAATTGATTAGCTAACTCAAGATTTTCCTCAGAATCTAACTGATCGAACCTATGTACCTCACTGTCAAATTCTTCTCGTGCTTCTTGCACTCCTTGATACGCTAACTGAACACTCTCAGTAGGTTCCACTTTCTCAATCTGAGCAATCACTTCATCAGCTTTTTTAAGATATTGTTCAAAACGCTCTTTTGCATTAACAAAACTCTGTTGAAACTGTAAACGGTGATTCAGATAACTTATTCGCTTTCTAACCTCATGTAATCTGCCTTCGCAACGCGATCGCAGTTCGGTGAGCGATCGCTGACAGTGAACCAATTTTTCCTCAACTTCTTGAACCTCACCATCTGCTTGCAAAGCATCAAAAATTCCCTGCTGTCTAGTCGTATTCCAGAGCCGATCAACTTCGGTTTGTGATGAGATGACTAAGTCAGCAATCCCCTGTGCAAACTCCTGCAAGCTGCTAACCAGAAAATTTAGTTTCTCCAAATCTTCTTGCCCAGACAACGGTACATTGAGCAAGTCATTACCTGCCTTAATAGACTCCGTACTGCTGTGAATTAGCGTTGCCAACTGAAGCTTGACTGACTCGCGCGAGTCAGTAACTTTTTGTTGGTAAAGCGAAGCCTTCGTTGCGATCGCCTGCTGATAAAACTCCCGATTTTGGATGCACTCCACAAGCTCCTCGTTAGAAGGTGGTTCCTCTATCCCGTAAATCAACTTGGTGTTTGGCTCCTTAATCCGAACAGGCTTATAAGTTCCTTCCATAAAAAGGTAAGCATCACCAGGGTTGGCGCGTGCAAGTTCCTCTGACTGAGTACTTGTGAGCAACATAGACTGTTGCAAAATTTCCCGATCATCCCCTGAAACTGTTCGGTGAGCCAGCTTAACGTTTGTGTTTTTGATAACTTCTGGAGACACCGCACTAGGAAGTTGATCCGCAATAATGATACCCTGCCCTAAAGCCCGCATTTCTGCCAGCATTCGCACAACATATTTAGTTGCTTCTGCTTTCGGGCTGGAAGCACCTTCCTCGTTATTGGCTTGAGCGTCGGTGCCAACTATATTATGAGCTTCTTCAATCACGACAACATGCTTCAACGAACTTCCGGACTTGCGCGTAACTCGTGCATATTGTCGTAATGTGGCTAAAACAAACATCGTCATCAGGTTGGCTTGTTCTTCATTGAGCGAGTCCATTTCCAAGATGACGGGTTGCGATAACAAGTTTGCAATATCGGGAGTTGAAGTCCGCGTGTTCAACATACTGCCAACACTACGCCTCAACAAGCCTCCAATCCTAACTTCCAATGCAGTTTTGATATCCCCTGCAACATCTGATGAATACTGCTTTGTCTCCAAAATTGCAGTCACTCCCTCATACAGTTCCTGCATGGTTGGAAATTCACGCCCTCGCTTAATCCCATACTCAGCCGTGTCTTGAGGCTGCCAACCCATCTGGGCATAGATTTGCTCAATTGCTTCTGCCAACAAAGCGGGCAAAGGACCAAACAAGGGCATTGCCGCCTTGAAACAAGCTTCTAAGGTGGAGATATGCTCGTCTAAAGTCGTCGTGCCATAGAATGCAAAGGGGTTAAACCTAAAAGGGCAAACCCTTTCATTTCCCAAGCTATAGACTTTGATGTCCTCCTGCATTTTGGCGATCGCCACTGGAACATTTCGAGCTTGGATATAAGACTGTGTTGTGGAATCGCTATCGCAATTGAGCGTCAACTCATCATATCGACAGTTCAGCATTGAGCGATATTCCGTTTTAGCCGGCTCAATCACCAAAAATGGTATACCGTGTTCTGTCCATAACTGGAACAAAAGATTTAAAACAGCAGTTGTCTTACCGGAACCTGGTACACCACAGATAAAAACATGCTTGTTCAAACTTTTCAGCGGGACTAATGCCTGATTCTGGGATTTGCCCGATTGCCACCCTAACAGGATAGAATCTTTAGTCTGAGCCGATTTCAAATCCGTCTCCTTGGGGATGCCGCTAAACACCACAACTGGATCGGGAACAACGACTCTAAAACAAGCACCCAACTCCTCAACAGTAAACAATCGATGCAGTCGTTTTAACTTGAGCAGTGGGCTGTTTTCAGGATGGATATCCCAATATTGCGCCCAAACCGCTTCCGAAAATAACCTGCCCTCTCGAAAAGCTGCGATCGCTTGAGCTAGCTGAATACTTTCTGAACCTATACTTACTTCTCGGTATAATGGCTTCTCGCTAGACTCAATCCAGAACTCGTTGAGTAACAAGCTAGCACTAAAACGATTTTCAGCAAGAACTCTAATTGAGACTTCGTACAGGGGCTGACTCGCAATTGCTTCACGCAAATCTTCAAATTGTCGGAGTGTGCGTTCTGCTACAGGATCTACAGGTTTTTCTCTGACTTTTCCAGAAATTTCTGAAGTGCTGACTTCGTATGATGTTTGATCTCCAAGCACCCTCAGTAAGTTGTCTAGTGCTGATTGTTCCCCACTACTTAAGGAGGTTGGCTGAAAAATGATTTCTGTGATCGCCTTACCCCCGTAAGTTTCTAATTTAGATAGAAAACCCACTCGATCTACTGACTCATGAGGTTCAAAGGGTTGAATCAGGTAGTAGTGTGATGGACTATTATCTCGCTTGACAGTTGGAAGCAACTTTTCTTCTTGCTTAATTCCAAAACTGATAAATTGAACCCAATCTAAGTCTAAAGAGGATAGATCGTGGGAGGCTTGAATGCCATAAAAGTCTTTCCAAAAAGAAGCCCCAAAAACTTTCTCTACTTGCGAGAGTGCATCTCCATCTAGTGATTCATCAAAAATCAAACGGATAAAAATTTGCAGTTTCCTATCTTGATTGATTTCAGTAGGATCGTAAAAATACACTAAGCTGCATGTGAGGGGATACTGTTTGGCAACGGTGTAAATAGTGTAGAGAAAATTATCTTGCATCTCAAATAATCGAGAGGCAGGATCATCACCGTAGCGCGCATGGTACTCCGTTTTCTCTAGATCCGGGAGATGATTAATTTGATAAGTGAGTGTTTGCATAGTATCGCTCTTGGAGATTTAACAGAAGAGTATTTTAATCAACTTCAATAATGAATTTAAGAAATACCCTTCCTCATGCCACTTAATACCAGTGATACTTACCGAAGTTTAGAAAGTCATCCTTGGTGGAACAAGCAACAGTGGTACCAGTGAGCTTATCGTGCAAGAACAAAAATGCACCTACAACGGTAGGAGCCAGATCCTTATCTGTGATGAAAAGCAGATCAAACAAAAGCCTGAACGACAAAATAAATAGACCGATCATAATGCCAATAATCCATCCAGTTGCATCTGCACCATTAGCCTCACCCATCCCGGCAAGAACCGAGAAGAAAAACATTGCGGCTAACACCAAGTAAATCACCATTAGAGTAATCGGCTTCAGAATCGCTCTAAAAGTCAGTTTGCCTAACGATGGCACAGAGTCTTCTGTATCATTGACAATTTGCATACCCAGAAGACGCTTTGTTAAATCCTGTCCATTATTTTTGTAGGCAAGGTAAACCCATGAGTAGCCCACAACCAATATGCTTATTAGAATCCCGAAGAAATAAGCTGTAGCATTTGCACCAGTATAACCAGTATAACTAGTATAAATAGACGCAATCAACAATCCTGGTAGTGTCAGCATAGAGTCAACAATTAATCCAAATATCCTTTGGTATGAATTAACGCCTAAGGCGCGTCGGACATTGATGGACTCTGAATTGAGTAAATCTCGTATATCAGGATCATTTTCAGCTAATTTGTGAGCCTTCTCAAAATCGTCTTTAATTTCCTTGAGAAGTTTACGGGCTTCTTTCTTTTTACCCTCGTCAGCTAAACTAATGACTTCCGAAATTTTCTCTTCAGCTCTAGCACCGACAACAATTGCCATGAAGGATCGAGCAGTCTGATTAGAGGAGTCTTGGCTGAGTACACCTTGTAATATTGCTTCAGCATCACCCCAATTTCCACATTTCGTATGAATGTCTGCAAGGGTGAGCTTATAACTCACTTGCTCGGGCGCAATTTGAATGGCTCGATTAAGCTGCGCAACGGCTTGATTCCAGCGCTCAGCTGCTGCTAAATATTGACCTGCATCTGCATAATACTCGGCATTTTGAGGGTTGCAACGGATAGCTTGTTCAGAGGCGTAAATAGCATTAGCAAAATCATTCCACCTAAAGTTAGCATATGCGTATGCTTCCCATGCTTTATCATCATCTGGCGTATAGTTGATTAGACGCTTGCCAGCTTCCACAGCATCCAAATACCGCCCAGCATCAATTAACGCCCACAATTCTGGCAGGGTTGGTACTGCCGCTGCAGCTGCCTGTTGCTCAGGAGTTGCAGTTCTGTTCCATTCTGCTAGCTCTTGATCGTAGTTAGCTTTAGCTTCAGGATCTGTAAGTAGCTTTGTTGCCTTAACGATCTTCTTAAGTAGCTGATCGATTTCTTCTTTCTTCTTTCCAGTAGCGGCATTCACGCGGGCTTTTGTTCCTGCCATCTTTTTTCGCAACTCAATACGAAGCTTTTCCGTATCCCACTCTGGCTCTAGCCCAAGAATCTGGTAATAATCAATAAAATCCGTAACGACTGTTGCAGTAGTTTCCATATTAAATCAACAAATATACAATCTAGTGATAAATACATAATTTTTCTTTTATTGAAACATCATTTTTGACAACAAAAGTACTATTACGTATATCTACTGGTAACATCAAATATATTTTCTGAGTGTGATAAAAATCACTAACAATCTTCCGGAATTGCTCACAAGCGAGAAAAATCGTTGACAGAATCTGTACAATTGAGATTGTTTTGATACAATTTTTAATAAAAATATACTTATGGCTTATGAAAGTGATAAGTTTTTGTAGGAATAAGGATATAGAAACAGGAGAGGAAACTGGTTAGACATTCCCACGCTGTTGATGATCTGTATTTACTTCGTTCTACTAGACTGGCTTTCTAGAAGGGATTCACCCTCAACTGATACGTAAGGTTGATTCGATCAAGCCGGAGGTAAAACAGCAGATTAGTACCTTACCCATTACTTAACCAGAGCAGTAAGCTAAGGTGTGATTAGATTTCACTAGCCAAAGTGATTTAGTGAATGAACTCGCGAATACCTCCCCAGAGCAACCCGACTCATAAAATAAAGGAAGCCGTACCCACTTAATCACCTCACCTCACACCACTCAACTACAATAAAAATAGAATTTGTTGAGATTTGTATAGTTTAGGATAAACTATCATGGCTCCCGCCGTTTACATTGAAAATTTCAAAAAACGCTACGGCATGGTTGAAGCCGTGAAGGATGTTTCCTTTCAGGTGGAACCAGGAGAAATCTTTGGCTTACTCGGTCCTAACGGAGCAGGCAAAACAACCACATTGAGAACTTTGTGTACTCTCACAACACCAGATGCAGGTAAAATACAAGTATCTGGAATATCTGTGGTGGATAATCCAAGAGCAGCAAGGAGAAGGTTAGGCTACGTAGCTCAAGAAGTTGCCTTAGATAAGGTGTTGACTGGACGCGAACTACTACAACTACAAGCCGCACTGTATCACTTACCGAGTGCAGTGGCAAAACAACGAGTTAACACAGTGCTGGAGTTACTCGGTTTGCAAGAATATGCAGACAAAAAGACTGGCACTTACTCTGGTGGGTTACGCAAGCGCCTAGACTTAGCAGCAGGATTACTCCATGCACCAGATGTGTTGGTTTTAGATGAACCAACAGTAGGACTTGACATAGAGAGTCGTTTTGTGGTATGGGATTTCCTGCGTAAGTTGCGAGAAGCAGGAACAACGGTACTGATTACCAGCCATTACTTAGAAGAAGTTGACGCCTTGGCTGATAAAGTGGCAATAATTGACCGTGGAGTTGTGATTGCCACAGGAACGCCTTCAGAGTTGAAAGATAAAGTTGGGGGCGATCGCATTACCTTACGAATCCGCGAATTTTCACCCGACGAAGAGACGCACAAAGCTAAAGACTTGCTGAAATCTTTGTCGTTTGTTCAAGAAGTGATCATTAATAGCGCTCAAGGGAACTCCTTGAACTTAGTCGTGACACCGCAAAACGATGCTTTGATCAGCATCCAACAAACGCTCAATTCGGCTGGATTACCAATTTTTAGTATTGCCCAATCTCGACCGAGTTTGGATGATGTTTATCTTGCAGCCACAGGACGAACTTTGATGGATGCGGAACTCGCCGCCGCCGGAAATCGCGATCAAAAGGCTGAACGTAAGCAGAGTATGCGTTAGGCTTTGTGAATTGGTAAGGAGCAAGATTATCTTACTATTTTGAACTTTGAATTTTGAATGTGTGAATTTTTATGAGCGGTACCGTTTTACCTCCAAAATCCGATCTAAATTGGCAACAAGTAGCATCACCTCAAGTTTACCAGGTAGATGCGACTCCCAATGTCTTCGGTGAATTTGTACAAGAGACACTTGCTTTGACGCGTCGCTTGTTTATTCAGTTGCAGCGGCGTCCCTCAACATTAATTGCAGGAATTATTCAGCCTGTGATGTGGTTGGTGCTGTTCGGTGCTTTGTTTCAAAATGCACCAAAAGGTATCTTTGGCAATACCACAAATTATGGACAATTTCTGGGCGCTGGCGTTATTGTTTTTACTGCATTTGCTGGGGCGTTGAATGCTGGTTTACCAGTGATGTTTGATCGGGAATTCGGCTTTTTGAACCGTTTGCTCGTGGCTCCTCTTGTTTCACGGTTTTCGATAGTTCTGGCTTCGGCTATCTTTATTATCAGCCAAAGTTTACTACAAGCTGCGGTGATTGTGACAGCAGCCGCATTTTTGGGGGCTGGGTTACCAAATGCAGCGGGTTTAGGAGCAATAGTTTTGATTGTCTTCCTGCTTGCATTAGGTGTAACTGCCATCAGTCTTGGTTTGGCTTTTACCTTACCGGGACATATTGAACTTATTGCAGTCATTTTTGTCAGCAACTTGCCATTGTTGTTTGCTAGTACTGCTTTAGCTCCATTATCCTTCATGCCTCAATGGCTACAGGTTGTCGCTACCCTCAATCCCCTCAGCTATGCGATCGAACCAATTCGCTATTTGTATCTTCACAAAGATTGGGGATTAAATAGCGTAGTCATGCATGCTTTTTGGGGTGATGTCACCTTTGGTGCAGCTTTGCTTGTATTACTTGGCTTTGCTGTCGTAGCATTACTTAGCATTCAACCTCAACTGCGACGGACTCTTGCTTAAGATAGAAGCATTATTGGATTTAAGTGATTTTGGCATAAAAAGAACTCACCAATTACCTACATACCACAAAAAAGAATTATTCTAAGTTAGTGAGTTGGTGTGTTCTGTATGATTCTTAATCAAAATCCTTTAACAGTCCTCCCACGCCCAGAAAGCGTGGGTTAACAAACTTTTTGGAGGCTTTTATGAAAAAACCATTTTTACCGTTTAAACAACTATTTGTACTTACTGTGGCAGGACTCAGCTTTGCTTCCTTGCTATTGCCTCAACCTAGTTTAGCTGAACCTAACTCAAGAAACATTCTGCAAGACCTCAATTCACAACAGGATAACGATCCATTATCTCCTCGCAGCGATGAGGTGAATAATATGGGCATGTTTGGTTTAATGCATCGCCTTCAACAAGGAAATGCAACTTGGGATCCAAATCAACAGAACCAACAACTCAATGATGCAGCAGCTGCATTCAAGCAAAAGCAACAACAACTGTATCAACAAAATCAACAGCAACCAAATCAATCAGGCTTGAGGGTAAATACACCTGGAATCACTCAACCCAAATCCGGAAAGTAAAGCAACAAAAAAAGAACACAGAACGCAATACCAAAAAGTTTTGATTATGGGATCTGTGTTCTGAGTTCTTTTGAATCATTGCTAATCTCAGATATTGCACCAGAATTTTTTACCGCCAAGAAATAAATTTCTTGGCTCAAAGCTTAAGTCCGTTAAAACGGACTGCGTAAGTCTTTGAGTCCGTTTTAACGGACTTTGTTTATAAGCCTTGAACTTGAGTTCAAGGCGTACTCATCGGTGAGGTGCAACATCTCATTAATCGCTTTTTACAACCCCAATCCTGCTAAAACATCGCCAGCGTGAGTTGATGTATTCACGTTAGAGTCAACGTTGGTGATTTTGCCGTTACCATCAATGACGTAAGTAACGCGTTTAGCATATCCACCACCATCGACATCGTATGCCTTGATTAAGGTTTTATCACTGTCAGCCAGTAGCGGAAAATTGAGACTATATTTTTGAGTGAATGCTTGGTGGGAAGCTTCATCATCTGCGCTGACTCCCAGCACAACTACATCTTTGCTCTTGTAGTCGTTACTAGCATCCCGAAAACTACAGGCTTGTTTGGTACAGCCTGGGGTGTCGTCTTTGGGGTAGAAATACAAAACCACTGTCTTACCTTTGAAATCAGACAACGAAACAGTGTTACCGTTGGTGTCTTTGGCGGTAAATGCAGGCGCATCGCTACCAACTGCTAAGGGCATAGTTTTAGTATCTCCACTATACAGGGTTTGCTTCAGGGCATTTTGTGGTCACTAACCGGTTCGACCTTTCAAGTTTTGAGAGCAAGTTTTGAGACTTTGCTTTGTGAAAGTTACGAATACCTGTTACTGTTTTCCCTGATGGCGGTATTGTATCAAACTTTATGTATTTTTGTGAATTTATGGCTTCTTAAGGCTTGGGTTAAGTAAAGTATAATCAAGCACATTTTTCGTACAAAATGTCAAGTTTCTGAAACGAACCGCCAAGTCGAGCCAGCGCCCTTCGGGTTCGCAGTCGCCTACGGAGGGAGACCCTCCTGCAGCGCTGTCTCACCGTGCGGGGGTTCCCGAGCCAGTGCGTTGGGCGGGTTTCCCGACTTGTAGCACCTGGCGTCCCCTTGAGGCGACTGGCGTGCCAAGCACGCCAAGAGTTAAAGAGTAAGTTTTAAGTGGAAGCTTACTCTAGAATTGGTATGAGATAATGAGGTGTATTGCACATACTTTTGCCCTTATAGTTCTTCACCTTGAGAAACAGATACCTAAAAGTACTAACATTATTTTGGAGCGCTGCCATAGAAGCTGAGTTGGAGTATCGGATCAACTTCCTCTTAGCAACCTTGAGCAGCTTAGGCAATCTTGCAGGTAGTCTTTTTGGACTATTCTTGTTTTACGGTAATGGCTACAGCTTTGCTGGGTGGAGATGGGAAGCAGCTTTAGTCGTCCTAGGAATTTTCACGCTGATGCAAGGCTTTTCTGCGACTTTCCTTGCTCCAAATTTGAATAGCATTGTCCGCCAAGTACAAGAAGGTACATTGGACTTTGTTCTACTCAAACCCATCCGCAGCCAGTTTTGGCTTTCTACCCGTACCATATCACCTTGGGGACTTCCAGATATAATTTTTGGTAGCATCATCATTGGCTACGCAGGTACAAAACTCGGTTTAGGAATAGACGACTACCTCATCAGTACAATTCCCTTATGTTTTAGCTTTGTCATTCTTTACAGCTTGTGGTTCATGCTAGGATCTACTAGCATCTGGTTTGTCAAAATATCCAACGTTACCGAAGTGCTGCGGGGTCTGTTGGAAGCTGGACGATATCCGATGGTTGCGTATCCCACAGCATACCGTTTCTTCTTTACCTTTGTTGTTCCAGTCGCTTTTTTAACAACTATACCAGCAGAAGCTCTGCTGGGTCGAAGTCAAATCAGTTGGATAGTAGGCGCAGGAGTGTTGGCGCTGGCGCTGTTTTTTGTTTCGACTAGGTTTTGGCGGTTTGCGTTGCGGTTTTATACAAGTGCTTCGAGTTAGAGATACTAGTATTTCGTCAAGGCAACTTTGAGGCGTAAATCAATGAGTAGAATTT
>NZ_CAWPKW010000334.1:0-30953 GCF_963888615.1 Brasilonema octagenarum UFV-OR1
CCGCGAACTTTGCGGGAGGAACATCCACACCGCAAATTCGCTCTCTGCGGTTCAATAAAAAAAAGTGCGCCACGACAAACGCCAACGCACCCAACAAAATTCATTACAACAAGAGGTAAAATTAAATCTTCGCTTCTTCCTTCACCAACTTATCCCAACCCAAATCTTTCAAACTATTATTCCGACGCAGCGGACGAGTCACCAACTCCAGAATGTCACGCGCATTTGTAAAGCCGTGAATCTGAGCAAAAGTAAACTCCACAGACCACTTAGTATTAATCCCTCGTGCTTCCAACGGGTTAGCATGAGCCATACCAGTAATCACCAAATCTGGCTTCAAATCATAAATCCGCTGCACTTGATTGTAGTTGTCTGGCTTCTCCACAATCCTAGGCAAAGGTACGCCCATTTCCTTGCAAGTCTTCTCCAAGAACTTCAATTCAGCATCTTGATAACGCTTATCCATGTATGGGATACCAATTTCCGGAACCGTCATACCGCAGCGTACCAAGAAGCGTGCGAGGGAAACTTCCAGCAAGTTATCACCCATGAAAAACACAGACTTGCCACGAATAAGTTTTATGTAGTCTTCTAAACTTTCCCAAATTTGTGCTTCCCGTTCATCCAAACCTTTGGGAGTAATACCAAACACCGAACAGATTTTCTCAATCCAAGCGCGGGTTCCATCTGGACCAATTGGGAATGGTGCACCAATCAGCTTGCATTTGCGGCGACGCATCAAGGTAGTTGCAGTCCGGCTAAGGAAGGGGTTGACACCAGCGACATAATACCCTTCTTCAAGAACAGGTAATTCAGTGAAGCGCTTGGCGGGAAGCCAACCAGAAACCTTGATACCTTGCTTCTTCAATTCCAGAGTTAACTGAGTCACCACAGGATCTGGAAGCGAACCAAACAGCACCAATGGTGGATGATCCACATACTCCGATTCTTCATTGGCGACTTCTTCTTTCTTCTTTCCAAAATTGAGCAGTTTAGAAATAGCGTTGCGCTCATTTTTCTCCGCTTCCACCACAGGCGCTTTATCAGGACAACGTGTCGCCATTGCTGCTAACACGGTATCTTCTCCTTGAGTGAAGGCGTAGTCCAAACCGTTAGCGCGTGCGACGACGATAGGAATACCAATTTCGGATTCTAGCTTAGGTGCCAAGCCTTCCAAATCCATTTTGATGATTTCCGTGGTGCAGGTGCCAATCCAGACAATGACACTGGGATTGCGATCGCGCTTAATCTGCACACACAGCCGCTTCAACTCTTCATAATCATTCAGCTGTGCAGAAATATCTCCTTCTTCCAATTCTGCCATTGCATAACGGGGTTCAGCAAAAATCATGACCCCCATTGCGTTTTGCAAGAAATAACCACAAGTTTTTGTACCAATCACCAAAAAGAAGCTATCTTCAATTTTTTGGT
Organism: Brasilonema octagenarum UFV-OR1; assembly: GCF_963888615.1. Classification (NCBI taxonomy): domain Bacteria; kingdom Bacillati; phylum Cyanobacteriota; class Cyanophyceae; order Nostocales; family Scytonemataceae; genus Brasilonema; species Brasilonema octagenarum. The sequence continues at coordinate 1,432 of NZ_CAWPKW010000334.1, forward strand.
AAAGCCAAGCGACACAGCTAATTGGACAAAAGGTATGGTAATTTCCAGTTTCGCACTCAAAATTTAAACTTTCTGATTGAGCAAGAGTCATTTTAGTGTTTTCTCCCCTTGATTTATTAAGCTAAAAGCGCGGTTGAAAGTAAGGCAGGCAAGACGTGGAAGAATAAGACTTCCCCGCCTCATGATGTATGGACACATGACACTATCTTGGAATTTAGACTAATTTTGGCTTTAAAACCGCCAAACCCTTATCCAGACTGCCTTTCTCAATTTATAACCGCTTTTGGATTTCAAAATCTAAAATGCTTGCTATACAAGGGTTGTAGCCTAAAAAATAGAATTTAGTCTAAACTCCAGACACCTAAATTCAACACAATTTAAGTTAAGTCTTGGGAAACAGACGATCAATCTCTGATTCATTCAGAGAACCAGAAGATTTTTCTTCCCCTAAAAGCGTTTTGTTATCCGCTTCTCCCTTTTGGATTACGGTTTCGCTACCCCAGGAATCTGACAAAGCATCAGCAAACCCACTCTGATTTGATGCAGTTGCTGGGGAAGTTTTGCTGTCTACTTCCTTCAAATCATCAAAGGAAAGATTGCTGGACTCATCAGATGAGTGAGGTGCGTTGTAAAACTCAGTATGTGAAATTTTCTGGTTAGATAAAGAATGATCAATCCCCTGTTGAGTTGCTTGGAACTCCTTTGCTCTAGTCGGATTCTCCCTGGTTGGATTGAGTACCCTTGGAGAATTTGTCACTGTTTCATCACTTAAATTTTCACTTGATAAATCTGACTCTTCTACGTGTTTTTCTACACGCAACTTAGGAAGAGCACGGTTACCAAGAGCCAGATCAGGATCGAGATTTAACCCCAGTACTTCATCCAAGGTATCAGGATCAGGATTCAATTTGGAAAACGGCAGCATTAACTGTGCCAGCTTGGGTTCCAACGCATTAATAACTCCCAGGATGAGGTAAGAAGGTGGACGACTCCCGCCATCGGGAGTGTAAACAGATTCTACCTCCATGTGCAAGGAAATCCAGTCACGATTCACCTGGAAAAATTGCAACCACTTCTGCTTTAAAGATTCTGTAAAACTATCAAAAAAAGCCATATTGTCCCCCATCCTGGAATTAAGATGATTTATACAATCATCAAGTCTAATTCTTCTTCTGGATTAGGAACTTGTTGTTTACCCGGATTTAAATAGAAATCGGATAACAAAGCGAACACCTCGCGGTCTGGTGAATCATTTGGTACAACACCTTCTGGACGAGCCAAAATTTGGTCAGCGATGTTGAGATAGTAATCGCAAACGTAGTTTAAACAGGGGTCAGATTCTGCCATTTCAAACAAAGTCTTACCTTTGACGCGGGAAACACGAATATCTTCAATCAAAGGCAAAACTTCTAGAACTGGCATCGGAACTGTTTCCACGTACTTGTCAATCAAGTCGCGCTTTGAGGTGCGGTTACCAATTAAGCCAGCAAGACGCAGCGGGTGAGTCCGGGCTTTTTCTCTAACCGAAGCTGCAATACGATTAGCAGCGAACAAGGCATCAAAGCCATTGTCAGTCACAATCATACAGTAATCAGCGTAGTTGAGGGGTGCTGCAAAACCACCGCAAACAACGTCACCAAGAACGTCAAACAAAATCACATCGTACTCATCAAAGGCGTTGAGTTCCTTTAAGAGTTTCACAGTTTCGCCAACCACATAACCGCCGCATCCAGCACCTGCAGGGGGACCACCTGCTTCCACACAATCGACTCCACCGTAACCCTTATAGATGACATCTTCGGGCCACACATCTTCGTAGTGATAGTCCTTTTCTTGGAGAGTGTCGATAATCGTTGGAATCAAGAACCCGGTCAGGGTGAAGGTGCTGTCGTGTTTGGGATCGCAACCAATCTGCAACACTTTCTTGCCGCGCTTGGCTAGGGCGACGGAGATATTACAGCTTGTTGTGGATTTCCCGATACCGCCTTTTCCGTAAACTGCTAGTTTCACTGTTGTTTGCCTCTTATAGCTTTTTGTCAAACTCGTGGCTTAAACACTTACCTTCACCTAGCCTGAGATGGCGATATGTGAGGTCTCATGACTGTCATTATTGTGTAAGTTACCCAGAAAATAAAGGGGGCTGTCAACTGTATTAGGGTTTTATGAGATGAATTATGGTTTAATCAAAAGAATTTGACTGTTGATTATTCTGCATCGCTTTTGAATACTTAAAACAAAAGTATTTTATTTCTTAATAATCTGTTTTTATAAAAAAAGTTACAAAACACAAAAAGCTAAAAATCTTTCTGTATCTATGGTTTTGATTATAAAGATGTATGTGAAACCGTATCCCTCTGGGCAAGATGCTAAGTAGGGTGGGCACTACTCAACTCTAGTTCACCGACTGATTAACCAGTAGTGCCCACCCTACAGTTAGTGGACTCACTTATTTTTGAATTTTGAATTTTGAATTGTTAAAGTCTTGGGCTTCTAGCCCATAAGTGACAGGTCAATTGGAATAATGTAAAAAATTATTACATATTGCATATAAGTTAAATTTTTTCTCAAATCTCAAAATCTACTGAGCTTTATGCTAAGAAAACAAGTTTATTCAAGAAACCTCTTCTTGGGGTGAATTCATCTCTTGCAAGGTTTGCCAGCCAGCTTCCCACTGAGAACGGTCTTGTAACAATTTAGCGTTGATCCAAAAGCGGACATTGGGGTCACAAGCTGCTACCATCTCGGCATAAACCCATTTACCTTGATTTTTGCGGTTGATAACTCGGAAGTGTCGCCAGCCATCGACTTTTTGCTGTGCTGTCCATTTGGAACCGAGTAGGTAGGGAAATTTTTGCTTTTTAGTCATTTGTCAAAACTCAATATAAAGCTAGACGGAAATTGATATAGGCAGAGAAAGGCGATGCGGAAGCCGCCGCCTTGAAGGCGATCGCCTAAATGAAATCACCCAGATCAATCAACAACTCAAAATTTTGGGGGTTTAACTTTCATGATCATCCAAGCACACGAGCAGCGCAACTACTCATCTGAAGAATATCTGGAACTATCAGTTATCAGTTATCAGTTATCAGTTATCAGTTAAGTATCAGGCGTGTCTGCAAAACTCATCCGGAATGTAGTGAAAACACAGTGAAGCTTGTTATGTAATCTACTCATTCAAGTCATGCCCCTGACTTTCACTTTCGCTCTCAGTCAACAGCAAACTTTTGAATTACGCTGTGATTATGGTTCACGTCGTCTGGATAAAGCAGAGTTGCTTGTACTCATTGACTTGTGTGAGCAAAATTACTACTCCCATGAGAGCGATCGCCCATCCTTACTTCTCCAGATAGGACGCCAACTTTACCAATGGATAGATGGTAAGCAAGGATGGCTGAGAAGGGCGCTGGATGAGGCAGAAGAACAGACGATTTGACTGGATTTGATTCAAACCAGTGAGGCGCAGGGGTTGAACCCGGAAACACAACGGGTGGCGTTGGGACTCGCTCATTTGCCGTGGGAATTGCTACATGATGGAACAGGGTTTTTACTGGAACGGCAAGATATAGCAGTATTGCCTGTGCGTTCAGTGCAGCAGCGTAATACGAATGTGGCTGGCGTGCAAAATCGTCCTTTGCGGTTGCTGTTTATGGCGACTTCGCCGGAAGATCCAAGGGTTTCTGTGCTTGATTATGAGCGGGAAGAAACAAATATTCTGCAAGCAACTAAAGACCAACCGCTAGCTTTGATTGTAGAGGAAAGCGGTTCGGTTCAGGAATTAACTAATTTAGTGAAATCTTATGAAGAAGACTATTTTGATGTCTTTCACTTGACCGGACACGGGATAATTTATACTCAAGAATATTTCGGCGGTTTGCTGCCAAAAGGCAGAAAAATTAAGGATTATACCCCGTGTTTCATCACCGAGGATGAGGTGGGTAATGTGCAATTGACTACCGTGGAGGATTTGGCGAAAGCCTTTCGGGGACGCTTTCCACGGGTGATTTTTCTTTCTGGCTGTCACACTGGGCAAGTCGCCAACCGGGGAACTGTCCCATCAATGGCGCAGGCTTTGGTGAAGATGGGGGCGGGTGTTGTTTTAGGTTGGGCGCGTCCGGTGTATGATCGGACGGGTATTATTGCCGCACAAGCATTTTATCAAGCTTTGGCAACGGGGGCGACGGTAGAAGAAGCAGTGAAAGCAGCGCAACAGGAAATGATTGCAAAAGAATGCTCCGACTGGCATTTGTTGCGGATTTATCGAGATACGCGCCAAATTGAGCAACTGGTGACACCGCTGAGAACCAAAAAGCGGGAAAAGCTGAAATTTACACAGCCTGAAAGCGAATTTCTGGATGAAAACAATATCGTGAAAGTTGCGAGTCGCTGGGAATTTGTTGGACGCAGACGCCCGCTACAACGGTGTTTGCAAGCATTACGAGAAACCAGCGACAACATCGGTGTATTTATTGCTGGGATGGGTGGACTGGGTAAGAGTTCCTTAGCGGCGCGGTTGTGCACGCGAGTCCAGACACAGCGTCCGAATTTTGAGCGGGTGGTGTTAATTGGACCTTTGGATGAGGTAGGCTTACTCAATAAACTTTCCAGTAAGTTTGAGCGGTTTGCAGATGTGCCCGCATTGCTGAATGAACCAAAAGTTTCTCTCAAAGGGCGACTGCAAAACTTTTTTGACAGAATTGAAGCAGAAGAAATTGATCGTCCGTTGTTGTTGGTGCTGGATGACTTTGAGCAAAACATCCCGAAAGCGAATATTGAAGATAATTCACTGGGGATGACGGCGGAAGCTTACCGGATTTTAGAAGCGATTTGTGCAGCGCTGGAGGAAAATGCAGCTGAGAGTCGATTGATTGTTACCTGTCGCTACCTGAAAGAAGATACCTTACCACCGCACCAGCTGCATTTAGAATCTTTGGCGGCGATGAATTCGGCGGATGTTGATAAAATCTGCCGGGAATTAGACAAACAAGTCAAGCAACAGGTAGATGAACAGCGGATCATTAAAATAGCCGACGGCAATCCCCGCTTGTTGAGATGGCTGTTGGATGTGCTCAAGCAACCGGGTTTAGAATCTGATGAATTGTTGACGCGGTTGGAGAATACGCAGCAGGAGTTTCGAGAAAATATTTTGGCGCAAACGCTGTTGAGTGGGTTGGAGGATGAGGAAAAAAAGTTTCTGGCGCGGTTGAGTGTGTTTCACCTGCCAGTGACGGAGGATGTTGTCAACGCTGCAACCTCACCCCCAGCCCCTCTCCTTAGCAAGGAGAGGGGAGCAAGAGATGAGCAGAGGTTATGGTTAGAGAAATTAGTGAGCCTCAGTTTAGTTGAATCTGCCACGACTCACGCCACCCAAACCGCCGAATATCGGGTGACGACGATTTTAGAATCCTTGCTGGAACCATTATTGAGTGAGGAAGAGTGGCTGACAACACGACAGCAAGCAGCAAGGAAAATTTATCAAGCTTGGTGGGAAGAAACTCATCAACGTTGCACGGATGAGCAAGCACTTGAAATTGTGCGTTTGGGACTGTTGACAGGAGAAAATGACATTGCAGTCAATGTTGGGGACTTGATTGCAACCAATTGGGTGAACATTTCCCGCTTTTTTGAGGCTTTAGAACTATGCCAAAAAATCCTGACAGTTTTTAAGGACTACCGCATTTTGGGAACCATTGCTCGTGCACAAGAAGTATTAGGCAGAGTTGAGGATGCTATTGCCCATGATCAAAAAGCCTTAGACCTTTGCCCTGAAAATGACTTGAAAGAAAAAGCTGCTGTCCTTAACAATATGGCAGAATTAATTGTCCAACAAGGCGATATTGAAAGAGCGCTTTGCTTATGGCAGCAAGATTTAGAAATTTCAGAACGCATTGGGGATGTCAAAGGCAAAGCCACTACCCTCCGCAATATAGCAAAAGTAATTGCCCAACAAGGCGACATTGAAAGAGCGCTTTGCTTATGGCAGCAATCCTTGGAAATCTACGAGTGTATTGGTGATATCGAAGGCAAAGCAATAACACTAAACAACATGGCAGGGATAATCGCTCAACAAGGAAACATAGAACAAGCACTTTCCTTGTGGCAGTCATGTTTGGAAATATATGAACGCATCGGTGATTTAAAAGAAAAAGCCACAACCCTTCATAACATGGCAGGGGTAATCGCTCAACAAGGGGATATAGAACGAGCGCTTTCCTTGTGCCATCAATCGTTGGAAATAAATGAGCGCATTGGCAATCTCCAAGGCAAAGCTGCTACCCTTCATAACATGGCAGGGGTAATTGCTCAACAAGGGGATATAGAAAAAGCGCTTTCCTTGTGCCATCAATCTTTGGAAATATATGAGCGAATTAAAAATGTTCAAGGCAAAGCCGCTACTCTTTACAAAATGGCTTATCTTGTAGGCAAGACTGGAGATAAAGTTAAAAAGTTAGACTTATATTCACAGGCTGCCCGATTACTTGCACGAGCCGGTGCTTATACTAATTTGGTAGGAGTTTTGGGTAGTGTCGCTTTGGCGGATGAAAGTAATGGTTTGGTTTACCTAGCTCAAGCAATCTGGCTGACGCTTAGAATTCAAGCCCCTTTAGCAAATACAATTGCGATCATCCGTGCTTTTCATAATGCAGTACCTCAAGGCGATGAACTGAAAGCCTTGCTAGGGACAACTGCACTATTCTTTTGCAGACGCCGAGGTGAAGGGCATCCCCAGTTAGAAAAACTCCAGAAATTGAGTGTCAGGATGATATCAGGGGCGGCGGGTGCTCAAGGAATTGAGACGCAGGAAGCGTTTGATACTTGGTATGTCCAGCAAAGGTTGAATGATCCAGAATATTTTCTTCCCCGACTCACTCAACGCTTAGAGGAGTTAGTTGGGAATGAGTGGTTGTTTGATCGCAGTCAAGTTTCGTAGTCCCTCCTTGAGGTGAGGCTGAGCCTCAGCTTGGGCATTCCCAGCCGGAGTCTGGGAACGAGAAAGACTGGGAAGGAAATTATGCTGTTGCAGCAAGGCGAAAATCTGCGATTATTGGCAGTTCAAATAGAGTTTTTTCTGAGAGTCTTTTGGAGAAAAATAGAATTTCCAAGTTCTCAATGTCGCCAGTATCCGGATTCAGACGAGCAATCACACCATAATCAATTTCTTCTGATTCTTGCTCTGAGTATGGAGGGCGTTTGTTGATATAAAGGATATCACCTTCATTGTCATATTCAAACCCTAACTTCGCGTCCATATAATTTCTCCTTGGGTAATTTTTCTACTTATGTAAGCTGTCACTATCCAATGCCGTTCTTGAGGAAAGGTATCAGTAACTACTGCTACTACTGCATACTTGCCTTTGCGGAGAGTAGCAAACCAGCGAGAGAATAAGAGCGTATTCTCAAAACGTACATCGCGCCGCACTTCATCGGGTTGGTTCAAGGTATCAGCAATGAGTTCCAAGTAAGCTGTTGGTAAATCGGGATGTCTTTGAAGAATATGTTTTTCGCGTTCCTGGGTTAGTTCTACCTCACTACCAAGATAGGAACAAAAGAATTGTTCTGTCACGGGTTGCCTACTTTCTTTCTATCGCAAAATCAAAGGTATCACGGGCGAAGGTGTAAGCATAGGAGGCGGAGCCTCTTTAAGAGCATTCCCAGGCTGCAGCCCACGAACGAGAAACAACCGCCTTGGAATCAATTCCAAGGCTCACAGTCCAAGTCTACTAAAGTAGACTGAAAAGCTTATGCAGTCATCTTTTAGATGACTTTGCCTATGAGACTGGGATTTCAATCCCAGGCGCACGAGAATGCAAGGCGTGAGAATTGTGCAAGATCTGAGCGTACTCAGGCGAGGTGCAAGATTTGAGGCGATATCGCCTGACTCACCGTGCTGGCTAATTTGGTAATACCGTATTACGCTATTACTAAAATCAATTTCCTACAGCAGCAGACTTTGCTCATGGCTACGCGCAAGACTTCACCCGTATCTAGACTCACCAAAAAGTACCAAGCAACGATTCCCCAAGCAGTACGAGAAGTGCTGGGAATTTCTCAGGGGGATTGTGTCGCTTTTGAAATCGTGCAGGGACAAGTGGTGTTAAAAAAAGTACATCCTATCGATTGGGATTACCTTAACGCGGTAGCTGGAACCTTGAATGAGTGGGTATCTGAAGCCGACGAGGAAGCGTATCGTGACCTTTGATCAATTTGATGTTGTGGTAGTGCCGTTTCCGTTTACCGATACTTCTGGGAGTAAAAAGCGTCCAGCACTTGTACTGAGTGATGCAGTTGCTTTCAATACGCTTTTAAGCCGAAGTGTGATGGCAATGATTACGACTAGAACTCATGCGCCTTGGGTGCTGGACGTGCCAATTACCGATTTATCCAGTGCAGGATTGAAGGCGGCTTCTATAGTGCGAATGAAGTTGTTTACGTTAGATGATGCTTTGGTTTTGCGACACATTGGTACTCTGGCTGAAGCTGATAAAGCCGCAGTTAAACAAGCGCTGCAACAACTTTTTAACTGGTAAATTGTACAGCTGAAATTTTCTCGTTTTCTCGTTCCAAGCCGGAGTCTGGGAACAAGAAAAAGATTAGCTCATTTCAACCGCCTTGGAATCAATTCCAAGGCTCACAGTCCAAGTCTACTAAAGTAGACTGAAAAGCTTATGCAGTCATCTTTTAGATGACTTTGCCTATGAGAGTGGGATTTCAATCCCAGGCGGACGAGAATGCAAGGCGTGAGAATTGTGCAATATCTGAGCGTACTTGGGCGAGGTGCAAGATTTGAAATTAACTATCGACAATGCTTGAAGCGATAAGCCTTTTGACTTGGGCGTGAGGCAACGACTGTGAACTCAGCCGAACCGCGCTCAGTCGTTCGCGCAGCGTGCGCTTTGCGCATACGCTTGACGCTACGCGTATCGCACTTCGCGCAGACGCCCTTTGCGTATTGCTAGCAAAGGTACGAATATAGGAGGCGGAACCTCTTTTGAGAAGATTCCCAGGCTGAGTCTGGGAACGAGAATCAAGTGCAGTACGTTTGTTTTTACCAGGCGTCATTAAAGACAAAAGTTTAGGCAAAGTAAAACAAACAATAGTATTAAGTAATGTTAACATTACTGCATCTATCGTATTCATACACAATTTCCCTTTTGTTGAAATACACGTTGAGGGTGAGAGTGAAAACTGTTAGACAGTTAAGTGCGATGGGCTTGGCTTGTCCTCTTCGGGCGAACGCCCAGAGACAAGTGGTTTGCTGTAGCGTTCTACCAACCGATCCCATTGCATGATCACAGTGCTTCCTTGGTTTTCCTGTTGCTTTTCCCACATCAACAAAAAGTCAAGACAGGAATGGTCAATATAGCTCAGCATCTGTAGGTGGATATGAATTTCCTTGCCTGGGGAAATCTGCTCAAGGACTTTGGCAAGATGAGGTAGGCGAATAAATGTAGCCATACCTTCCAAATACACATCAACGCGGTAGTCGTTTGGATCCGCAACGACATGGATAGAGAGCTGGGAAACTTTGTATATTAACTTAACTGCTGACAGCACAAGACCAAGTAATACGCCAAACAGTAAGTCAGCGGTGAGAATTCCGCCTAAGGTGGCAAAGTAGATGAATACAGGGATACGCCCGTATCGTTGCAGCTTGCGGATATTCTCTACTTTCACCAGCTTGTAGCCTGTAACCACCAGAATCGCCGCGAGGCTGGAAGTGGGAATGAGATTTAGTACCGAAGGCGCAATACCAACAAGAGCGAATAGCCAGACTCCGTGAAGAATGGCAGATAATCTGGTTTTGGCTCCTGCTTCCACGTTAACAGAACTGCGGACAATCACACCCGTCATTGGTAGCGCTCCTAATGCGCCGCAAATTATGTTACCAAAGCCTTGGGCTGCGAGTTCGCGGTCGAAGTCAGTTTTTGATTCGTGCTGAAGTCGATCTACCGCCGCCGCTGAGAGTAGGCTTTCTGCACTGGCGATAAAGGCGAGTGCTACGGCTTCCAACAGCAAAGATGGCTTGAATACACCAATCAAGTTCTCTAACTTTGGCAGGTGAATCGTGCTGACAAGATTATCGGGTACATTGACGTACTGAATAGGCAACTTCATCACAGTGGCGATCGCAGTTGCAATCACAACAGCAATCAGGGAGCCTGGTAGCAATTTTAATTTTTCTGGCTTGAACTTTTCCCAAACAAGAAGGCTAATAATGGTAATTAAAGCTACACTTCCTGCAATAAAATGGCTGTTACCTGTAGCAGGATAAATTGACTTGTACAACTCGCTGGGAATAGAAAGTAAGTTATTGATTCCATGAGCACTGGGCTTACTATCAAACATCACATGGAATTGAGAAGCAAATATCAGTACACCGATCCCTGCTAGCATTCCGTAGATGACTGCGGGAGATATTGCTCGGAAAACCTGTCCCAGTTTGAACATCCCCGCGAGTAACTGCACTAAACCCGCGAGTATAAGAACCGGTCCTAGCATTTCAATGCCATGCTCTTGAACCAATTCCCAAACTATAACAACAAGCCCAGCTGCCGGTCCACTTGCCTGTAATGGAGAGCCAGCAACAGTTCCGACAATCATTCCGCCAACAATTCCTGTGATGATTCCTAACTCTGGAGGAACCCCTGAAGCGATCGCAATTCCCATGCACAGTGGTAGAGCAACGAGAAACACAACTACGGACGCCACTAGGTCGTTGACGATGGAGCGTTTAGCTTTGAGGTCTCTGATTGTCATCTTCCTTTTTCCGTATTTCAGATTCAGTATTTCTACAGCCTTAAAAGTTATACTAATCACAACACATTTTTATAATAATATTGTTCAACCAGCATCCTCTACTTGTTGAGCAAAATAACCTAAATTTTTCCACCTAGCATCTAAGCCAATATGTACATACTTTACTGACGCTCAAAATGGCATCTCACACCTTATTAACTGATACTAAGTTGTAGTTATCAGTAATACTATTCTTGGTTTCTTGATACTAGTTCGCATTTTGACGCAACTTGTATGAAGCTGAAAAAATGTAGGTGATAATCAACAGACCCTGATTACTATAGTTACCCTTAATATCTTGTACAATACTTATTAATTCTTTATGAAAACTTGATGAGAAAAATTTCATGTTCGCAGTCGATAGCCCATACCCCTGACTGTTTCGATGTAGTCGTGACCTAGCTTTTTGCGCAGGCAACCAACGCAGACATCAACAACATTAGAACCGGGATCGTAGTCATAGCCCCAAACCCGACTTAGTAGTTGCTCTCGGCTCATGACTTGCCCTGGATGACGGACAAAGGTTTCAGCCAGGATAAATTCTCGTGCTGATAACTTGAGTAGATGATCCCCAACCCAAATCTGACGTGTCAGCAAGTTTAGCACAATCTTGCCTGTTTTAAGAATCGTTTCTTCCTGTCGTCTAACCAAACGATTGTCGCGTAACCGCGCCCGTACCCGTGCTAGCAGTTCTTCAAACCGAAAGGGTTTTGTGATGTAGTCGTCAGCGCCACCTTCTAGTCCGGCAACCTTATCGCTGACGTCGTCACGAGCGGAGAGGATTATGATAGAGATCTGTTCGCCCTGACCGCGTAATTCTTCCAATACCATCCAACCATCTTTGCCAGGCAGACCAATGTCAAGGAGCAGGAGGTTAAAATCCCCAGTTTGAGCCATGCTCAACGCTTCATGACCATCTTTGGCAATTGCGGAAGAAAACCCCGACGCCCGTAACCCTTTTTCTATGAAAGTGGCTATGCGCGGTTCATCTTCAGCAATCAGAATCCGATCAGTCATACAGAATCTCCAAAGGGTGGATCTAGTGGAATGATAAGAGTGAATGTAGAACCTTCACCGAGTTTGCTTTTAAGTTCTACTCGACCGCCATGTGCTGTTGCGATCGCTCTTACGATAGACAATCCTAAACCAGCGCCTTCAGAACGGCGATAACTATGGGAGCCACGGGCAAAGCGCTCGAAAATTCGCTCTTGATCGGTAGGAGCAATACCAACGCCTGTGTCACGCACCCAGAAATAAGCATAACCGTTCAAAACTTCTGAACCAAGGGCAATGACATCTCCATCACTGGTGTACTGCGTAGCATTCTGAGCCAAGTTCATGATAGCCTGAGTCAGACGCTGGCGGTCAGCCACAATCAGCCCTACACCCTTGTTTTCCAAACGCCAGTCTCGCTGAGCTAAAGCCGTCGCTTTAGTATATAGTTCCCCAATTAATAAACTAATATCCACCGTTTGTAGGTTTAAAAAATTTGGTTGCTCTGCCTTAGCAAGTAATAGTAAGTCATCGACAAAGCGACTCATGCGATCAAGCTCATCAGTCACTAATTCCACTGTTTCACGTCGTTCTTGGGGATCGTCACCCAGTAGTTCCAAATGACCTCGGATAATTGTGATTGGTGTGCGCAGTTCATGACTTGCATCGTTGATGAAGTTTCGTTGACTGGCAAAAGCAGTCTCAAGACGATCTAACATCTGGTTGAACGTGATGCTCAGTTCGGCAATTTGGTCTACTCCCTGCACGGGGATGCGTCGAGATAAGTCAGATTCGGTAATCAAGTGGGCTGTTTCAATGAGTAAGCTTAGGGGAGCCAATAACCGTCCAGCTACTATCCAAGCCAGCACCGATGCTATGGCTAGAACAGCTATTGTCACCTGAATAACGACGACAACGGCTCTGTTCACCTGCTGATGAGCGCTACTAATAGAGTAAATGACCACAAAGACACCCTGAGTCTTGCCTTTGAGTATTGGCTCAGCCACATAGTAGATAGTATGATTTGAGATGAATTCCTTACCTTGTTTGGGTTGTTTGAGTTTCAGCCAGTGTTCAATAAGGGCTGAATTGGGCTTTAAAGCAATTGGCAAAACTTGCGGACTAGATTTGTACAATTTCTCATTCAACAGCGTAATCAAAAACGCGTTTTCATGGGGAATGTTGCGGGACAAGAACACATCAAAAATGGCTGCAACATCATCCCCGAAAGGTTGAGCCGTGCTTGGGTTTTTTCCCTGAGTTAATCGTCTAAACTCCTCTACCTCCTGGGTAAGATACTTTTCAATCTCCTGTTCGAGTCGGACAACCAGAATCTCACGAATTGCTAAAACAGAAACTAATGTGGAAAATGCCATCAGCGCAACATACCAAATCAGGATGCGTGTGCGAACGCCAAAGAAGATTGTGCGCCATACAGGAAATCGGTTTTTCTTTATAATTTGAGTATTTTGATTACTGCTCGTAAATATTTTTGGAGCCATGAGCCGATTAAGACGGTTGTATTGCAAAAATTCTTTGAGGATAGTAGATCCTGTGAAGTGGGATTTGGTTATGAGTAATTGTAGCTATAAGCAGTTGACATAGATGACACTTTTACTAAATTAGCATCACTTCTTGCAACGCGCGAACGCTACGTTCAGCATGACAATAACAGGACTTACGCAAACAAACCCGGTTTCTACCAAAAATCGTCTGTTTCGCAACCAAATACGAACGAAGAAACCGGGTTTCACAGCAGATGGTGCGTAAGTCCTAAATAAGACACGCTTTTAAAACATCCTCAGGAAATCAGGTTTGAGGCTGGTTTCGATCACGATATCGGATTCAGGGAGGAATTCAACCGCTGTTAGGGGGTGCGAATGTCTGAAGTGAGGTTAAATAATGCTTCTTTGTCGATGCGCGCTTAGAGTTCGAGATTGACACCTGATCTGTGTTGGCTAATCACCGGACATCTTCAGCCAACCAAAAATCCTATCTACTGTTAAGTCTAGGTCAATATTCTCTAATACTGACAAGCGATCGCTACCTAATAATAATTCTGGTTGTTGACCTGGTTGAAAGACTAAAATAGACCGATCTGCTGGATCGATTAACCATCCTAGCTGACAACCATGTTGTAAGCAATAAAGAATATTCCCAATTACCCGATTTGAGCTTTGTTCTGGGGAGAGGATTTCAATTGTCCAATCTGGGTACAAGAAAAAATCATTGGGAACTTCCCCATCGGTATCAAAGGGAATTCTTGACCATTTAAAAACTGCTATATCAGGTACAATGGAGCCTTTACCAAAGCTACAGCGCAATTCTGGGAAGGCATAAGCAATTTTCTGGTTTTCTGTGTTCTCGTTGATCGTATTGCAAAGCCTTAAGTGTAAACGGCTGTGTTTTCCTTTGGGCATTGGCTTTTGTACAATCTCGCCGTTGATGTATTCTAGGCTTGGCTTTGTTTCTGGGAGCTTCAGAAATTCTCCCAAGCTATCTGTTGGGGTAATTGTAACTGTCATGGCTCCTGATTTTGTTGGTAAATATTATTCGATTTTAGCATTAGAGTGGGCGATCGCTTCCATTGATATAGGATTGGTGCATACTTAGATCGCATCGCACTCCTGATAAGAGAATATTTTAAAATCAGCAACGCCAGCTCCTATTGTGTATTCTGTATTCTGCCTTGACGGGTTCTGTGTTCTGCGTTGTTCTTACTGCAAAGACTGATTGGACGGAAATACCACTCAAGAAAGACGTGAACACCGATCCAGTAACTTGCCTCCCTCTTTTTACAATGGCGATATACGAACAAACTATACACTTGTTCTATCTGCACCATTAGTGCGCCTAAAGTCACTCGCCAAGTCATTAAGCCTATGCAACCAACTAATCCAAACCAATTTACAGAAAAAGCGTGGGAAGCGATCGCCCACACCCCAGATATAGCTAAACAATATCAACAACAGCAGATTGAAAGCGAACACCTAATGAAGGCACTGCTGGATCAAGAAGGACTAGCCAACGGTGTTTTTACCAAAGCGGGTGTGAATCTGCAAAAACTGCGCGACAAGAGCGAAGAATTTATTCAAACTCAGCCCAAAGTCTCTGGTAGCAGTAGTTCTGTGTACTTAGGACGCAGTTTAGATACTCTTCTTGACCGCGCTGACGGTTATCGTAAGGAGTTGCAAGACGAGTATATCTCTATCGAACACTTGTTACTAGGTTACGCTAAAGATGACCGTTTTGGTAAAAAATTGTACCAAGAATTTGGGTTAGACGAAAGTAAGCTTAAAAATATTATTAAACAAATTCGTGGGAGCCAAAAAGTGACCGACCAAAATCCAGAAGGTAAATACCAATCACTGGAAAAATATGGGCGTGACCTGACAGAAGCTGCCCGTCAAGGTAAACTTGACCCAGTGATTGGACGTGATGATGAAATTCGCCGCACTATTCAAATTCTCTCGCGTCGTACCAAGAATAACCCTGTGTTGATTGGTGAACCAGGCGTTGGAAAAACTGCGATCGCCGAAGGACTGGCACAACGTATCATAGCTGGTGATGTACCCCAATCCCTCAAAGACCGCAAACTCATAGGTTTAGATATGGGTGCTTTGATTGCGGGGGCAAAATTCCGGGGTGAATTTGAAGAACGCCTGAAAGCAGTTTTAAAAGAAGTAACCGAGTCGAACGGTAATATAGTTTTATTTATTGATGAAATTCATACCGTTGTTGGTGCTGGTGCGACTCAAGGCGCAATGGACGCTGGTAACTTGTTAAAGCCGATGTTGGCGCGGGGTGAGTTGCGCTGTATTGGTGCGACAACCCTAGATGAGTACCGTAAATATATTGAAAAAGACGCTGCTTTGGAAAGACGCTTCCAGCAGGTTTATGTGGATCAGCCCAGCGTGGAAGATACCATTTCCATTTTGCGCGGCTTGAAAGAACGGTATGAAGTTCACCACGGGGTGAAAATTTCTGATAGTTCTTTAGTTGCAGCTGCGACATTGTCGAGTCGATATATTAGCGATCGCTTCTTACCAGACAAAGCCATTGACTTAGTAGACGAAGCTGCAGCACGCTTGAAAATGGAGATAACCTCCAAACCCGAAGAACTCGACGAAATTGATCGTAAGATTCTGCAACTAGAAATGGAGAAGTTGTCACTGCAAAAAGAAAGCAATTCAGCATCTAGAGAACGTCTAGAAAGACTAGACAAAGAACTTGCAGATCTTAAAGAAGACCAAAGAACACTCAATACTCAATGGCAGTCTGAAAAAGACATTATCACGAAAATTCAGTCTGTCAAAGAAGAAATTGACCGCGTTAACTTGGAAGTTCAACAAGCAGAACGCGACTACGACCTGAACCGCGCTGCTGAGTTAAAATACGGTAAGTTAACTAGTTTGCATCGCGATTTGGAAGCAGTAGAAACTGAACTTGCTCAAGCACAACGCAGTGGAAAATCTTTATTACGCGAGGAAGTCACTGAAGCTGACATTGCGGAAGTCATTTCCAAGTGGACGGGAATTCCCATCAGCAAGCTTGTAGAATCAGAGAAAGAAAGACTCCTGCACTTAGAAGATGAGCTGCACCATCGCGTGATTGGACAAGAAGAAGCAGTCAGCGCTGTAGCAGATGCTATTCAACGTTCTCGCGCTGGACTTGCTGATCCGAATCGTCCGATCGCAAGCTTTGTTTTTCTTGGTCCAACGGGTGTTGGTAAAACTGAACTCGCGAAAGCTTTGGCGTCTTATATGTTCGACACCGAAGAAGCGCTGGTGCGAATTGATATGTCCGAGTACATGGAGAAACACGCCGTTTCCAGACTTATCGGTGCGCCTCCAGGATACGTCGGTTACGACGAAGGCGGACAACTGACTGAAGCAATTCGTCGTCGTCCCTACGCAGTGATTTTGTTCGACGAAATCGAAAAAGCACACCCAGACGTCTTTAACATATTCTTGCAAATTCTTGATGATGGTCGAGTCACTGATGCTCAAGGACATACGGTAGACTTCAAAAATACTGTGATCATCATGACCAGCAACATCGGTTCACAGTATATCCTAGATGTGTCAGGAGATGACTCGCGTTACGATGAAATGCGCCATCGCGTAATGGAAGCAATGCGAAATAGCTTCCGTCCAGAGTTCCTCAATCGTATCGATGAGATTATCATCTTCCACAGTTTGCAAAAACAAGAATTGCGTCGAATTGTACAGTTGCAAGTTGGTAGACTACAGCAAAGATTGAGCGATACCTCCGGTGGGCTTCGCCAACGCAAGATGTCTCTCAAACTTTCCGATGCTGCTCTTGACTTTTTAGCAGATGTAGGCTATGATCCAGTCTTCGGAGCACGTCCGCTGAAGCGAGCAATTCAACGTGAGTTAGAAACTCAGATTGCCAAAGCTATCTTGCGTGGAGAATTTAATGATGGGGATACCATCTTTGTGGATATCGAGAATGAGCGGCTTGCCTTCAAGCGCTTACCAGTGCAGGTGTTTACAGCTTAATTAGGCGAAGAAAAAATCTTACGCAAAGGTGCAAAATTTGATCAGAGCACCTTTGCGTTTTTTTTGGTATGGAAATCATGGTAAAGGTGGCGATACGCGCAGCGTCAAGCAGGAAACTTATCGCTTTTGTGACATTATGAGAAGATAGAAGAAAAATCCAAGCGTAGTTCCTTATGAGGCGAGAATTTAATGTCATTATTGAGCGGGATGCGGATGGCTACTTTGTTGCTTCCGTCCCTGCGCTTCCTGGGTGTCATACGCAAGCTAAATCTTTAGATGAGTTGACAGACCGCATCCGAGAGGCATCAAACTCTGTTTAGAATTTGAGGAGGAACAGCAGAATTCGCTAGATTTTGTAGGTATTCAGCGAGTTTCGGTTGAAGTATGACTCAACTACCAAGTGTAACGGGACGCGAAGTTATTGCGGCTCGTGGGTATTGTGGGTTTTGAAATTGCTAGAGTCCGTGGAAGTCACCATATTCTGATACATAGCGACGGGCGTCGGACGGTAGTTCCCGTGCATTCTGGTGAAACAATTGGTCGTGGTTTGCTGGCACAAATATTACGTGATTGCCAGATAACTCGTGAGGAGTTCAGAATGCTATTGTGATAGACGTTTTAAGATTTGGATGGTGTTTGGTAAATAAATCCTTTTCAACCATAAACTCAGTCAGAACCAAACCTAAAGCCATAATTACAACAATTACAACTACAATCCCAGCCACACCTGCTCCAAAAACAGCCATAACCATAAACTCAACTGAAGCCCCACAAACAGCCCCCACAAACAGCCGAAATAAAAAAAGCATAAAAGGAGGTCGTGGCTTCTATTTCCTAGACTCCAATGGGCATAACTTGGAACTATTAACTCGTGCATAATGTGGTATCACCCAACAAAATTCTTACTTTAGATTGATGACAATTAATTAAGTCATACTAATATGTGACTTGCATCACTTTTATTTTCTAACTGAAGATAAGTTCCAACTGTTTCTTATGAAAGATGAATAAAAAGTATTGGATAAGTTTAAATAGAATGCATAAAGAAAAGACACCAAAGGAGACAAAATAATGAATCTTATTGCTTGGGTCGTTTTAGGTATTCTAGCTGGCGCTATTGCAAAAGCAATCTATCCTGGTTATCAAGGTGGCGGAATATTATCGACAATAGTTCTAGGTATTGTTGGTGCTTTCGTTGGTGGAACATTGGTTAACGTACTGCAAACTGGAACATTCACACTAACTACTGCAACCTTGAGTATTCCTGGTTTGTTCGTTGCAGTGTTAGGCGCGATGATTGCTATTTTCTTGTACTATCAATTTTCCCGCAGGGCAATCTAAAAAATCATTTATTATTTTTCAACAAATAGATTTCACAAAAAATAATTTTTGCAGCATTTACCATATTGTGAAGAGCTTTGGCTTAAAAAGACATTCCCAGGCTCAACCTGGGAATAAGTCTAAAACAGAGTCCTTCGTTGTGCATCTGTAGTTAATCCTTCTTCATCCAACTGAATATAGCGCGTAAATCTTTGCTCATCTCCTCAAAGAGCAAATTTATTTTTTTTCTTGTTCTGATGTTGGTAATTGTTGATTGGGAATAGATGATTTTGGTGCAAAGATTATAAATGCAAGTCCGGCGAGAACTATAAGCGCGATAAATGCCGCGATTAACTTCCAAATTCTGTGAGGATATATAGTTTTTGTTCCACGAGGAGAAGGTAGTATTGTCTCAAAACTTAGAATTTGAGTAGCCGAACGTTGCAAATCCTGTAAAACCTCTGTGGCAGATTGATATCTTTGCCTGAAGTCATAGCGTACCATTTTATATAAAATTCTAGCTAACTGAGGACTGACGTTTGCTTGACTGCGCCAGCTAATCTTGTTTGTACTGGGATCACGTGATAGTTTCTTAGGATGCACTCCTGTTAAAGCTTGGATACATAAAATTCCCAGTGCATAAATATCACTGCTAAATTGTGGTTCGCCATTCGCCTGTTCTGCTGGTACATAGCCTGGTGTGCCGATGGCAACAGATTGCTCTTGAGAATTGAATGTCTCATTGCTAATTTGTTTGACTGCACCAAAGTCAATCAGAACTAACTTGCTGTCTTGTTTGCGTCTGATTAAGTTTGAGGGTTTAATATCACGATGAATCACACCCCGTTTATGAACAAACTCTAGTATTTCCAGTACGTCTCGCAAAAGGAAAATCACATAGGATTCACTCATCTGTTTGCCTAAAGTAATTTCTCGACTTAGATCCTCACCATCAATAAATTCCTGAATTAAATAAAATTCTTGGTTTTCTTCAAAGTAAGCCAATAATTGAGGAATTCGGTCATCTCTTCCCAATATTTCTAAGACCTCTGCCTCTGTATGAAATAAGCGTCTGGCAATATGGTAATGATGATCTAGTTCCCTAAAACTAAGTTGGAGTTGCTTGACAACACATAAAGTACTGAGTCGGTCTATATCTTCAGCCAAATAAGTTTGACCAAATCCTCCCCTTCCTAATTGTCGAATTATTCTGTAGCGTCCTTTCAAAATACTTCCCAAACCTACAGGAGCGATCGCATGACTTTGATTGACTTCCTCAGTGGACAAAGGTTGTGGCAAAGGCGGGGGCACATTAGATATGGGAAGAACTGTAGACAGTGCTTCTAAGGCTTCACCACAGCGAATGCAAAAACGGTTGGCAATTGAATTTTCATGCCCTTGACTACAACAGATACGCGAAAAGCCTTGGTTTGGAGGTGGTTGTTGGCTGGGAGGCGGGTTGGCGATAGTTCCAGAGGGAGTCGCCGAAGAGGGAATCACACTTGGCATCCATGATATCTGACTTTGATTTTCAGGTTGTGACGCTTCAGTTGTTGGATTTGCCTGAGTAGGTTCTACCCCAGTGGCAATTCGACGAAATTCGTTTCCAGTTAGTGATGGTTCGGCGGGGTTTTGAAAAACTGTTGGCAACCAAGTCACACCTGGATACTTTACCTCCAGATGATGTATTCTTTCCCTAGCTCGCCTGACTGCTAGATTAACAGATCTTTCGCCAACAAACGCTTCGAGAAAACGTTGCAAAAACTTCTGTGCCACCACATCTGGCACTGGTTCCCGCATCACAATGATTTGCGGAATATGTAAATCAGCTAATTCTCTGGCGATTCCCAACCCATCACAAGAGTTGAAAATCGCTAGCTGCAAACCCTCTTCAACAGCTTCTCTCAAAGCTGGTTTTAAATCACCAATAGTAATTGTCTCATCCGGATTGAGTTCGATTAGCCCCCTTGTCCCATTTTCTTCACTTGAACTATGACCAGCGAAAAAGAATAAATTTGGGGGTCGCCTCTCAATTTCCTCGTATAAATCCTCTAATTCTGGTTCTATTAAAGGAGTAAAATCGGTATCTGTGGATAAATGTTGTTTTAGCAACTCCAAGTCTGTATTAAGTTTAATTTCAGTGATATTTCCAACTCCTTCTCGCTTGCCAAAAACTGCTAAAATTATTGGTTTTTCTCTAGAAATTATTTTTTTTTGCCTTCGCACTGGCAGACTTAAAGCCACCTCAGATCTAAGATAGTGCTGAAAAAAATCATCCCACAAATGCCAAGGCAGCCGCTGTAAATCTGAGTTTTGAGTTTTAATTATGACCCGGATTTCCTCCGATTTATCATTCAGGTTTTGGTATAAAGTTCTTGATATAGACTGCATTTGTGGGGAATTGAGCCAGTCATTCAAACTGCATTTTAGGTTTCGACTGGCTGTTTTGATTTGTGGGATGGAAGTCGTAGATCCGGCAACGTGGATGCGAGAAGATCTTAAGTTGGATACTAGACTATTGTAAGGTAGTTGCCAATTTTTATACTGTTTAAGCAACTCTGGAGCGGGAGGCAGTTTGCCATTCGCTTCTGCAAAGCCGTATTGACCTTCTGTGGCAATTTCCAGAAAAACTGGAAACCCATTTTCAAAATCACCATCTACTATATTAAGGACAACTAACTTGCTCATTGCCGCTTCTTTTAGTGAGAATTAAATAACGAAATCCTTTGTGAAACTAGCCTCACCCAACACAATTTTTAACTTGAACTGTTCTCCTGGCCGACCACCAATCTTTAATTGAATCTTGTTATCAGCATTTTTAGCTTCAATTTGCAACAGTATGTTACGATTTGTATCAAGCACAATGCTTTGCAAACCTGGTGGCAAGATGTTAGTTCTAGTAGGATGTACTTGCAGAATAATTTCTCTTTCCTGAGCAACTTTTGACACGACAGCTATAACTAAGGCTAACTCTTCATCTGTTGCTAAAGTTCCTAAAGAAATCTGTTGTGCCCGCACAATTCTTTGAGAAAGTTGAGCGCTTCTTGTCGCAAAAATCAGATAAGCTTTTTCTCTTCCAAAAACTTCTTCTACTGTCTGCCAGCTTGCATCTACGAGATTTTGCAGCCATTGGCTCAAATTTACAATCGCCAGATTTTGTGTAATATCTGTTGCTTGAATTTGTAAAAAATGTGTATTATCACTAACTTGAGAAGAAGTGTTAGCAAAGCTTGATTTCAGCGCAGCTACTTTTTCCAACTCGTCTAAAAGGTTCTCCAGTGGTTGGAGTTGAGAAACTTCTATTTCTTGTGGTAACAGTCCTGCTGCATTGGCTGGAGTAAACCCCAATATATGCACTTGGTCTAGATTTTCCTCAAATAAAACTGCGACTACGCCTATGCGGTCTTCGGTTACCTCTTTTGGTAAAAAAATAATTTTGTCATCAGTTAAAACGGGGCGGCACTCTAAAGAGCCGAACTCTGGTAAAACTAAATCAGCAACATCATGAAAACGTCTAATAATAGGATGCCAACTATTGCCTTGGCTAATATCCGTAGCTATATCCATCAGTTGCAGGAAACTATGTACAGCGTACACAGCTAGAGTATTCAGATAAACTTGTTTCCCTTTCTGGGAGGTAGCTTGTTCAACCTCAAATTGCCTCGCATATTCATGGGCAATGCTTGGCAGTGGAACGCTGATTGAAAAGGTTTGTGTATTGTTCATGGTTCTTCTTCCCTTAGATATCCAAGGTTTTTAGTAATTTCTCGTATGAGAGGTTTGCATCTTCTGTGCCAATGACTAGTCACAGTTCCAGAAGGGATGTTCAAATCCTTGGCAATTTCATGCCACTTATCTGGAGGATCTTTTAAAAAACGCCTCTTAATTAATTCTTGACAATTGCAAAAATCTATGCAGTCGGGATGACAGTTTTGTAACTTTCCTTGTGGATCTTGTTCAAGATAATCTCTGAGTTTACGGTCAAGTTCGTGGCTTTTTTCGCGATTTTCTTCTTCAATGACGCGAAGTATTCCACTCAGGCGAATAGTTCCATCGATAGCGCGATCGCTGACAATTTCGTTAAAAGTTTCGCCACCTTGTTCGGTGTTGATAAGATTATCTATTGATATCTCCCGTTTTGTTTGAGGAGAAAATAATTCTATAACCTTGTATTGCAAACCTAATTTTTTGTTAATCCATAGCGTTAAACTACCTGTGAGTGTTGGTAGTACAGGGTTAAATTCGGTGCAGAGGCGATCGCGCACCTGAATTAAAATGTCATGGAGGACATCAGGATATCTTTCATGTTCATAGCCACGCCGAGGTTTGGCGAGTCCTCGTAGCTGTTGAAGTCGCTTTAGTAGAGGGATAAAGGCTTTTCGCCTTTGAAAGCTACCAGCTTTTTGTTGGCAAAACTCTGAGATTAACTGGTAAAGTTGTATGTCTTCTGGACTACCGTCTAAAATTTGACGCAGTTCTTGCAGGAGTAGACATGTAGGTTCATCCTGATTTTCCATAGATGCAGGATCAAATTAAAGAACAAAGATATATCCTCAGTATTATCTAAAAAAGCACTCACGGTACCAATACTGCTTAGTTAAGAAAAATAGAGGGTATAGGTGCAAGCGTGAAAAATAGTACAAAAAGACGTTCCCAGGCAGAACCTGGGAACAAGTCTAAAACAAGTCTAAAACAAAAAATTATCTACTTCTTATCTGCGTTCATCCGCACGGCAGGTGCTAAGAAAGCGGGAAGCCGCCTTCGGCGTCTACAAGTCGGCGCAGCCGCCCAACGCACTGCCTCGTCCATCTACGGTTAATTACTTTTTCAACCAACTAAACATAGCGCGTAAATCTTTACCCACTTCTTCAACACGATGTTCAGCCTCTTGACGACGCATTGCAGTAAATCCAGGTTTACCAGATTGGTTTTCTAAAACAAATTCCCGTGCAAATTGACCAGATTGAATTTCTTGCAGAATTTTGCGCATTTCTGCCTTGGTTTGTTCATTCACAATCCGAGGTCCACGAGTATAATCGCCATATTCAGCGGTATTGGAAATACTGTCGCGCATTTTAGCTAAACCGCCTTCCACAACCAAGTCAACAATCAATTTGACTTCGTGGAGACATTCAAAATAAGCTAACTCTGGTTGATAACCGGCTTCCACCAAAGTTTCAAAACCAGCTTTAATTAAAGCACTTAAACCACCGCACAGAACTGCTTGTTCACCAAACAAATCGGTTTCGGTTTCCTCGCGGAAAGTTGTTTCGAGAATACCAGCGCGGGTTCCACCGATACCTTTAGCATATGCCATTGCGCGATCGCGTGCCTGACCACTCGCATCCTGAAACACCGCAAACAAACAGGGTACACCCTCCCCTTGTTCATAAGTCCGGCGTACTAAATGTCCTGGTCCTTTTGGCGCAACCATCACCACATCTACGTTCTCAGGTGGGACAACTTGACCAAAATGAATATTAAAGCCGTGGGCAAATAACAAAACATTTCCTTCTTCCAGATTGGGTTCAATGTCGTTTTTATAAACCGTTTTTTGCACCTCATCTGGCAACAAAATCATAATGAAGTCAGCGGCTTTAACAGCATCGGCAACATTTTTCACGGTTAACCCAGCAGCTTCAGCTTTCGCCGCTGACTTACTACCCGGATATAGTCCGACAATCACGTTCAAACCACTATCTTTAAGATTAAGGGCGTGGGCGTGACCTTGGGAACCATAACCAATTATGGCTATGGTTTTTTGTGCCAAAAGGTCTAAATTTCCGTCTTCGTCATAGTACATCCGGGCCATAATAGCTTCTCCAGTCAGCAAGCGTCCTGATTGATTGCAAGTTTATAATCTTACCGCAAAACTTGACCAAAACTCCTAATTCATAAGCTAGCCAGCATCCATCCTAGTGCTAATCCAAAGGCTGCGGTTCCAGTCAAAACAGCCATAGCAGCATTGAAACTCTTTAAATATTTGTTTAACCTTGTGGCGGCTTTGTTGAAAATTACTACGAAATTGCAATACAAAACTAAACGGATAATCACTTGCCAACCGATTATCATCCACAGCAAGATTATCAAAATAACTGTTAAAGCTGGAGCTACAATTCCACGGGTACTTATTACATCAATCAATAGAAAAGCGAATAATAAAATATTTATACAATACATAATTATTGTAAACTCTGAAACCTTTGGCAAATGTAAAATACATAAACTAATAGCTAAAATAGAACGTGAAAAAACTACAAAAAGTATTAATCTCCAAGTAGTCTTGGAAAGACGCCTAGAAATAATAGAAGCTAAGGGAAAAATAGCAAAATAAATGACTGTAGGCACAGAAACAACAGAAGATTGTTTTATTAACCAGCCGTCAAAAGTACTGATACTAAAAAAAGCAATTACCCAACCCCACATTTTTGATGTCGGACGAGCGAAAATTTTGTCAAAGTATTTAAGGAAATTAAGGAAATTAATGTTGCCTCTCGTTGCTTTAAAAGGGAACATAGTTTTTTAATTAGATTTTGGTTAAATTTTTCACAAGTAAAATATTCTTCCGTCTTGAGCCAAGCATGTATAGCGAACTCATGCAGTTTTTAAAAGTGTTTTTTTACGTATAATACAGCACACGAGTTAATATCAATTGAGTAATACAATAGTTTTTATTAAAGATTTTTTATTGAGGTAAAACGTTGTCAAGCAGATTATATTAGATTTTGGGAATCATAAAACATAACAATATTTGTAAAATTGAACAAAAAAATATCAGCTTATTTTATATAGCTGATATGATACAATTTTGTATTTTAGATTCAGGTAAGATACTCAGATTTTCTCCTGAAAATATTTTGTATTGGGTTACTATGACTAAGCAAAGCAAGGAAATGTTTTTAGATTTCGCGATCTATTCTTTGCACTTCGTCATCTGATAATTTCACATCAACAGCATGTACTGTGTCTTCAATGCTGGAAGTTTTGCTTGCGCCAGGAATAGGCAATATCGCAGGCGATTTAGCACGCAACCAAGCCAGGACAATATTATAGACTGATACGCCTTTTTCTTTGGCAAGTTTGGCGATCGCCCCAATATCTTCCAAGCCATCATGGCGACGCCTACCGCCATAAGGACTCCAAGGTAGAAATGTCAAACTCTCATGCTGACAATACTCCAATACGCCATCAAATTCTGGCTGACGTTGCCAAGGGTTGTATTGATTTTGCACGGAGACAATATCAACCACATCCCGTGCCCGTTTTATTTGTTCTACAGAAAAGTTGGAAACTCCCACGAACCGAATCATTCCTGCATCCACGGCTTCTTTGGCTGGTGCGAGGGATTCCTCTATCGTATAACTTTTATCTGGTGAGTGATATTGCCACAAATCAATCGGTTTTTTACCGCCCAAAGCCTCAAAGCTGATGCGGATGGTTTCGCGTAAATGCTGTGGGTTACCGTTGGGTGTCCAATTTCCATTTGGGCGCATTAAGCCGCCTTTGGTTGCGACAACAACATGACTCACATCGCCTTTGTAGGATTCTAAAGCTTGGTGAATCAATCGCTCACTGTGGTGCTTGTCGCTTTCATCTTTGCAGTAGGAGTCGGCTGTGTCAATGAACGTGATACCCAAATCCAAGGCACGATGGATGACATCAATTGACTGTGACTCTGGGGGACGATTGCTTATTGACATTGGCATAGCCCCTAAACCAATTGCACTTACAGAGATACTTGTTTTGCCTAGCTGTTTTGTTTCCATGTTTCTCGCTTTCGTTTCAGCGTTATGAATTGGATGATAACTTCGCATTAAGAGGCTAAGAAAAACTCTGTATTTTTACCTCTGGCACGAGAGGTAGAAGAAAATTATGGTTACACAAACTGCAACAATGCAAAAAATAGGTTTTTGGTTCAGCCATACTTGGAATAAGTTCATCCATCTGTGGGTAGATTATGAGTGGCTTGAGTCAAGTAATATTTTCGATACGTAAACCAACTCTTGTTCTAAGTGTAGTGGCGGGAGGGGTTATTCTAACAAGCTGTGCTTCTGTTCCTAGTGCTGAGTCTACAAACCAAGCGTTACCTAAAGCTCAAATAAACAACCAATTGGCTGATACAGCAGCACGATCAGCACTAACTGAGGTAAGTGAAACGACATCTACAACGGCTCAAGCTGCACAAATTACCCGTCCCCGTCAACAACTCATTAAAAAGGCAGCCATAACTCTGATTGTTGATTCTGTGGATAAGAGTATCGATGCTGTCTCTCAAATTATCAGTCAACAGCAAGGGGACTTAATCAAGCTAGAAGAACAACAGCCCAAAAATGAATCTGCTCGTCATACAGCAACAATACAGTTGCGAATTCCTCAAAACCTACTGGAACCGACTTTAGAGAAACTGACAAAACTAGGATCTGTCCAAAGCCGCAACATCACGGCTGTTGATGTAGGTGATCAAATTGTAGATATTCAAGCGAGATTAAGCAATTTGCGGATAACAGAAAGCAACTTACAGAAAATTATGGATCGCGCTGGTTCAGTTAGGGATGTGCTGAGTGTTGCTAAAGAACTAAGCAACGTGCGACAGTCAATAGAGCAAATTGACGCTCAGTTGAAAAACTTACAAAATCAAGTTGCTTACTCTACCATCACATTGAACATAGAAGCAGCAGTATCTGGTAACGCCCCACAGCGTACTTTTGGTTCACAAATGCAGTCAGCCTGGAATAATTCCACTCACTCTTTGGCAGAATTTACTTTTGGTTTGGTGAAGATGGGTATTTGGTTAGCTGTTTATAGTCCCTATTTGTTGATTTTGGCTGCTGCTAGCTATGGTTTGACTCGTTGGCGACGGAATAATGCACAACGTTCAGTATCAATACCAGAATCTGGTCATTCTGATAGATTGGATTAGGGGTGTCAGAGTTTGCAAAAAGAAGCACTCGCGTTCAGCACTGCCCCCAAAGCAGGCAACTGGCGTTCTGACTCAAAAATTCTTCTTTTTGACTTCTCCATACCTTCCAGAAGATTTGTAAAGAAAAAATTAAAAATTTTGAATATTAAAATTTGGAATCTTACATTTTTAATCAAAAATTAAACAACCTCTACTGCTCGTCTCCTTACTCGTTTATTCTTTAATAACCTTCTGTTTGCTCATTATTTGTACTAATTAAGACTAAATGATGATCCGATAGAATGCAAAGATATGTAGCAGAAGCATATTTAAGCTCTTATGCCAGAACTACGTCAATCAATCGCTCAGCACTACCACGAACGAACTAAGTACGATCCGCAGACTATCGCCTCAAAGAGTAAGGGCTTAAACTGGTCTAAGCAACCAGTGCCGTTCAAAGAGTACAAAATTGGCTCTACTTTTGACCTCAGGCCCTACATCCAAGAGAAAGCAGAAGCTTTTGTTGACAAGCCTGATGCACAATGGTGGCATAGGTTGTCGCGGCTGCTGTTTTGCAGCTACGGATTGCCAGCAAAAATGCCTTCTATGGGAAATACGGTATATTTGAGGGCTGCACCCAGTGCGGGTGGTTTGTATCCTGCGGAGATGTATGTTGTTTCTCGTGGCACTGCGTTGTTGCCGCCGGGAGTGTACAATTACCAGTGTCGAACTCACTCTTTGATCGCTTGTTGGGAAAGTGATGCTTGGCAAAAGCTGCAAGAAGCTTGTTTATGGCATCCGACTTTGCAAAAGACGCAGTTAGGAATTATTATTACTGCAGTTTTCTATCGTTCAGCTTGGCGATATGAAGATAGAGCTTACCGAAGAATTTTTTTGGATACAGGACACTTGTTAGGTAATATCGAGTTAGCTGGCGCTATGACTCAATATCGCCCTCACCTGATTGGTGGCTTTGTAGATGAAGCGGTGAATGAATTGCTCTACATCGATTCTCAACAGGAAGGTGCGATCGCCGTGATCCCCCTAGCAGACTTGCTGGATATCAAGCAAAACATACTCACAGGACCAACAGCTTTACCCTCTGCGACAGAAACGAACTATCCTGATATTCCCGATGGTAAACTCCTGAAATATTTTCATGACTGCACGCAAATTCCACCAGGAACAACCGGTAAACTCACTTCACCTGAAGTCAAACAAGAAAAATCTTTAGAGGATAAATATAACTTCCCTTTCTGTGAAAAAATCTCTACAGTTAGCCAACCTATCCAATGGGGAGAAAAACTCGATGGATTAGAAGTGACCATTCTCAAACGGCGTTCTACCCGTGCTTACAGTGGTGATGATTTAACATTTGATGAACTAAAAGCTTTACTCGATTTTTCTTACCAACCTCAACATTATGTTGACCAAGGTTTTGATCATTCGACTGATTACTTTGACCTAAATTTAATAGAAACATTTATTGCTGTTTCTGGGGTAGAAGGTGTTGAGGCAGGGTGTTACTATTATGCGCCCAAAGCACAACAATTGCGACAAATTCGTTTTAAAAACTTCAGAAAAGAGTTACACTTCCTCTGTTTGGGACAAGAGTTAGGACGGGATGCAGCAGCAGTCGTTTTTCATACAGCTGATTTAAAATCAGCAGTCGCTCAGTATGGCGATCGCGTTTACCGTTATCTGCACATGGATGCTGGTCATTTGGGACAAAGGCTAAATCTAGCTGCTATTCGCCTTGGTTTGGGTGTTAGTGGTATTGGTGGTTTCTTTGATGACAAAGTGAATGAAGTACTTGGTATTCCTGCGGATGAAGTTGTGTTATACATGACTACGTTAGGAAGACCGAGGTAATACCAATTTAAAATCACCGATAGCGTTTGCGCAGCGTCCCTCTTAGGGACTAGCGTGCCCGTAAGCGCAAAGCGCACACTGAGTCCCAAGGGGACACGCTACGCGAACGTGAACGCGCAGCG
>NZ_CAWPKW010000335.1:0-1596 GCF_963888615.1 Brasilonema octagenarum UFV-OR1
AGCGTGTCCCTTTGGGACTTACAAAGTAGCGTCTGTGCAGGAGATACCCGAAGGGCAGTGGCTCTCCTACACCCCTACACCCTTACACCCCTACACCCCTTCTGAGTCATAAGTCATAAATCATTCAAATTAAAATTTTTATTTGTTTAAACTTTTGTTAAAAATCTTATGATAGATGAAAAGCTTGTTGAACAAATGCAACAAGTCTCGTTCATCCTTTTATGTCAGACACCAGGACGCTACTCATCATTGATGATTGTGCAGAGGATCGAAGAATCTATCGGCGATACCTTTTAAAAGATCCTCATCAGTCTTATCAGATTTTGGAAGCAGACTCTGCAAAGGACGCACTTGCCTTGTGCCAAAAAATACTGTGCGATGTTATTCTGCTGGATTTTAACCTACCTGATATGACTGGATTAGAAATCCTTGATCATCTCACACAGCAAATATCTGACACAAATGCACCCGTAATTATGCTGACAGGGCAAGGTGATGAAGCGGTCGCTGTACAAGCTATGAAAAAGGGTGTTCAAGATTACTTGGTCAAGCAACATCTTAAACCGGATGTGTTGCAGTTAGCAGTCCGCAATGTGATTCAGCACTCCCAGTTGCAAAGCGTACTCACCAAAACCAAGGAAAGACAGCGCCTCATTATCCAACAAGCAGAGTTGCTTGCTCAAACTCAAGCAGCTCTTATAAACGAGCAAAAACTTAACGCATTTAAATCCCAAATCATTGCAACAGTTTCTTACGAGTATCGAACTCCGTTATCTTCTATTCTGACAGCAGCATCCACCCTCAAGCAATATGGCGAGAAGCTAGATGAGTGTAAACAACAAAAGTTTCTACAAATTATTGAACACAAAGCTCGCTACATGGCTAAACTAGTCGATGACTTGCTTGTGTTTAACCAGTTTGAATTAAACAAAGCGCAGTTTAAGCCACAACCACTCAACTTGTACCACTTTTTTTCTGGCTTGATAGAAGAGCAGCAGGAAAAATTAAGCGATAGCCATCATTTCGTTTATGAGATAAGTGGAAATTACAAAGGCTTCTGGGGTGATGGACGACTTTTGCGGCAAATCTTTGTCAACTTAATGTCCAATGCGATTAAATTCTCCCCAGATGGGGGTAGTATACAGTTCCATCTAATTGGGGGTGAATCACAAGTTATCTTTGACATCAAAGACGAAGGTATTGGTATACCAATAAGAGAACAAAAAAATTTATTTCAACCTTTTTGTCGTGGGAGTAACGTTGACGCAATTCCTGGAACAGGCTTAGGTCTTGCTATTGCGAAAATTTGCGTAGAGTTACATGGCGGTGATATTACTTTAGAAAGTCAGATGGGAAAAGGAACGAGGGTTATAGTAACTTTACCGAAGCGATCCTCAATTTAACTGGAAGTTAGGCGTATTAATATAGTGACATCTCCTACACTCCTGCTCAAAAGTGAGTGTTGGCTTCCAAGACAATCCGGCGATAGGTTAGCTGCAGCATAGCGGCAGATCGCGAAGGTAGACTGTTGGCTTTATTATCGGCTTTGTTTGCTACTATAGCCACCTATTTAAGTTATTGCTTTACATTATGATC